>NZ_JBEOMB010000033.1:0-58840 GCF_046000175.1 Rhodoplanes sp. SY1 | reverse complement strand
CCGACGCGCGCCGCCGCGCCCCTCGTCGCGCCGGAGCCGCCGGCCGTGGTCGCCGTCCTGCCCGACGCGACCGGCCCGTCCGACAAGCCCGCGCCGGCGGCCCGCACGACCGTCGACCCGATCGTCGCCGCGCCGGCCGAGGCCACGCCCGAATCATCCGCGCCGATTCCGACCGCGACGGCCCCCGCGCCGGCCGCACCCGCCGCGATCGTCGGTGCCGAGACGGTGCTGGGCCCCGAGGCGTTCAGCGCCTCCTCGATGGCCTGGCTCGGCGGCACGCCGGAGCCTTCGACCCGCACCGCGCGGGCACGCCGCACCCCGAAGGTCGAGGTCGCCGTCGCCGCGCCGGCCGCCGCGACGACCGTGACGGTCGCTGCGGTCGCCCCCGTCGCCGCGCCTCCGGTGTCGCCGGCGGTCCGACCCGACGCCCCGCAGCCGGCACCCGAGGCGGTCGCGGAGCCGGCGGCCGAGCCCGCCCCACAGCAGAGCTTCATGCTGGCGAGCGCCGGCAGCGAGATCGTGGTGCCGCGCAGCGTCACGCCCAAGGCCGAGCTGGCCGGTCCGCCCGCCCCGGCCGCCGTCGCGCCCGCCCCGGCGGCCGCGCAGGCCGCGCTGACGAGCCCGCCGATCACGCCCGCCCTGCCTGCCGCGCCGGCCGACGACGAGCCCTCGCATCCCGACACCGCGGTGCCGACCTTGGGCGAGGCGCTGTCACCGACCACCATGGCGGCGACCGTCTATTTCGGCGCGACGCCGCTCGCCGACACGACCGGCGCGCTGCAGCCGTGGTCGCCCGACCGCGTGTCGCTCGCCCCGAGCCCGGACGCCGAGCTCGCCGCCCTCGACGAGATCACGCCGAGCCCCGAAACGCTGAGCGCCGCCATCGACCCGGACGGCGGCGAGACGATCGTCCGCAAGGGCGAGGTGGTGATCGGCGGCGGCCATGCGCTGCGCAGCCCGGCCGAACGCCTCGGCCTCTACGGCAGCGAGCGCGCCAAGGCCGAGCGGTGCCTCGCCGACGCCGTCTACTTCGAATCGCGCGGCGAGCCGCTGCGCGGCCAGATCGCGGTCGCCCAGGTGGTGATGAACCGCGTCTTCTCCGGCTATTATCCGGCCGACGTCTGCGGCGTCGTCTACCAGAACGCCCACCGCCATCTGTCGTGCCAGTTCACCTTCGCGTGCGACGGCATCAAGGACAAGATCACCGAGCCGGACGCCTGGGAGCGGGCCGAGCGCGTCGCCGCCGAGACGCTCGACGGCAAGCATTGGCTGCCCGACGTCGGCAAGGCGACCCACTATCACGCCTACTGGGTGCGTCCGTGGTGGGTGCGCACCATGCACAAGCTCGACAAGATCGGCGTTCACACCTTCTATCGCCCGCGCAAGTGGGGCGACGGCGCCGACCGCCCGGCCTGGGGCGACGCCTCGCTGCCGCCGCCGGCCGAGAAGATCTCCGACCGGCTCTGACGCGGAAACCCCCGACCGCGCATCGGCGACCCCTGCGCCTGCCCCTCCTCCGTCGTTCCGCGCCTGACGTCGCGCGCCGCCCGGCGGCAGTGCTCCGTGCGACCTGCCGGCGCGGCCATATCCTCGCATTTTGGTAAGGAAGCATTACTCCCAGTTGCGCCTTGCGCTCTCCTCCCGGAACCGGCTTAAGTAGCTCCGCGGATGCACGATCGCTCCTGGAGAGGGGACAGCCATGGCTGCGAGCGTCGCGACACGCCGATTCCAGCTCGTGCTGATCAAGCCGTCGCATTACGACGACGACGGCTACGTCATCCAGTGGCTGCGCTCGTCGATTCCGGCGAACTCGCTCGCCTGCGTCCACGCGCTGGCCGCCGACGCCGCCGACCGGCAGGTGCTCGGGCCGGACGTCGCCTTCGACATCACGGCGATCGACGAGACCAACTCCCGCATCAAGGTCGACGCGATCGTCGCGCGGATGGGGCGGCACGGCGGCTTCGGCCTGGTCGGGCTGGTCGGCGTGCAGTCGAACCAGTTCCCACGCGCCATGGACATCGCACGGCCGCTGCGCGCGGCCGGCGTGAACGTGATGATCGGCGGCTTCCACGTCTCCGGGCAGATCGCGATGCTGCCCGAGCGGCCGCCCGACCTGCAGGAGGCGCTCGACCTCGGCATCAGCCTGTTCGCCGGCGAGGCCGAGGGCCGCATGGACCGGGTGCTCGCCGACGCCGCCGCCGACCGGCTGGAACCGATCTACGACTACATGCACGACCTGCCGGGCCTCGAGAATGCGCCGGTCCCCTTCCTGCCGCGCGAGACCGTCGGGCGCGTGTTCGACCATCATGCGAGCTTCGACGCCGGGCGCGGCTGCCCGTTCCAGTGCTCGTTCTGCACCATCATCAACGTGCAGGGCCGGAAATCGCGCCGCCGCACGCCGGACGACGTCGAGGCGCTGATCCGCCGCCACTGGGCGCACGGCATCAAGCGCTTCTTCATCACCGACGACAACTTCGCCCGCAACAAGGACTGGGAAGCAATCTTCGACCGGATCATCAAGATCCGGGAGGAGGAGCGGATCGACATCCGCCTGATCATCCAGGTCGACACGCTCTGTCACCGCATCCCGAGCTTCGTCGAGAAGGCGCGCCGCGCCGGCGTGACGCGGGTGTTCATCGGGCTCGAGAACATCAACCCGGCGAACCTGATGGCCGCCAACAAGCGGCAGAACAAGATCACCGAGTACCGCACCATGCTGCTCGCCTGGAAGACGGCCGGCGTGCTGACCTATGCGGGCTACATTCTCGGCTTCCCGGGCGACACGCCGGAATCGATCCGGGCCGACATCGAGATCATCAAGCGCGAGCTGCCGCTCGACATCCTGGAGTTCTTCTTCCTCACCCCGCTGCCCGGCTCGGAGGACCACAGGGCGCTGTGGCTGAAGGGGGTCGCCATGGACCCCGACATGAACAAGTACGACCTCGAGCACGCCGTGACGGCGCATCCGAGGATGAGCAAGGCCGAATGGGAGGCGATCTATCGCGAGGCCTGGGAGACCTACTATACGCCGGCGCACGCGCTGACGATTTTCCGCCGCGCCGCCGCGACCGGCATGGGCCTGTCGCGGTTGCTCGCCGTCATGTTCGTGTTCTCGGCGGCGCTTCGGATCGAGAAGGTGCATCCGCTCCAGGTCGGCGGCTTCCGCCTGAAGCACCGCCGCGACCGCCGCCCCGGCCTGCCGATCGAGCCGGTGTGGTCGTTCTGGCCCAAGTATCTGTTCGAGATCGTCGCCAAGCACGTGCTGATGGCGAAGCACTGGATCACCCTCGATCTCCTGCGCCGCAAGGCGCGACGCGAGCAGGCGCGGCACCCCTACACGGACCTCGCGCTCACCCCGGTCACCGACGAGGAGACCGAGACGCTCGACATGTTCACGCACAGCGAGGACGCGCGCCGCTCGGTCGCCCATGTGCGCAAGGTCGACGCGCTGACACATCCGACGGCGCAGCCGCAGCAGCACATCGTCGCGGCGGAGTGAGACGCGCGGAGTGAAACGCGGCGCACGCGCTTTCGCCGCCGTGCCCCGGACAAGGCGCATCGGGCCGCGGGCCCGATGCGCCGCAGAGCCGGGGTCCAGGGCCGCACGGCAAGAGCAACCTGACAATCTCATATGTCGCCCCTGGGTCCCGGTTCGCGGCGCGTCGCGCCGCGCCCGGGACACGAGGCTGCGGCTCCCCTACCCCAGCGACCGCACGATATGCTCCTTCAGCCGCTGCGCCGGCAACGACAGGCGCTCGCGCTGGAGAAGCGCGATCTCGGTGTCCTTCAGGTTGGGCAGCGGACCGCCGTCGATCACGTGCAGATCGTGCGGCACCATGTCCTTGGGCAGCACCGTGACGCCGAGGCCGGCCCGTACGGCGGCGAGCGAGCCGGCGAGCGAGCCGCACGTGTAGGCGACGCGCCACGGTCGGCGCGCCTTGTCGAGCGCCTCGGTGGCGCGCTTGCGGTAGACGCAGGGACTCGGCGAGACCACGAGCGGCAGGGGCGCGTCGCGCTCCTGCGGCGCCGGCTCGCCCGCGACCCACACCAAGGGCTCGCGCCAGACCCGGATGCCGGCGGCCTCGCCGACCCGCTCCCGCTTGATCAGCGCGAGATCGAAGCCGCCGCGCCGGAACCGATCGATCAGATGCAGCGTGAGATCGCAGGTCACCTCCAGGGCCACGGCCGGATAGGCGCGGGCGAAGCGCGACAGCACCTCGGGCAGATGGCGGGAGGCGAAGTCCTCCGGCGTGCCGAGCCGCACGACCCCGTGCAGGGCCGGCTCGGTGACGCGCGCGACCAGCTCGTCGTTGACGTCGAGCAGGCGGCGCGCATGCACGAGAAACACCTCGCCGTCCGGCGTGAGCCGCACGCTGCGCGGATTGCGCTCCAGCAGCCGGCGGCCGATCGCGTCCTCGAGCCGCTGGAGCTGCAGCGACACGGTCGACTGCTGCCGCCGCAGGCTCTCGGCGGCGCGGGTGAAATTGCCGAGCGACGCGATGGCGACGAAGGTGCGAACCAGGTCGAGATCGAGATTGAGCAGCGAGCGGGGCACGGCGACACCATCAATTTCTGCAATGATAGAACTTTCTATAATCAATTTCTGCCATGCTGCAACCGCGTCTAGGGTCGCGCCCCGCTCGCCTGCCGCATCACGCCGCGGGCCATTTTCAGGACCGACCGACCATGCTCGAGCTGGCGCTGCAGAACCTTCTCTCGCCCATGGTGCTGTTCTTCGTGCTCGGCCTCGCGGCGGCGCTGGCGCGTTCAGACCTCTCGGTGCCCGATCAGGTGGCGAAGCTGCTCGCCCTCTATCTCCTGATGTCGATCGGCTTTCGCGGCGGCGTCGAGGTGGCGCATCAGGGCATCGACGCGACCATGCTGGCGACCATCGCGGCCGGGATCGCGCTCTCCTTCGCGACACCGTTCCTAGCCTATCTGATCCTGCGCGTCGCCTCGCGGCTCGACCCGGTGAACGCGGCTTCCGTGGCCGCCCATTACGGCTCGATCTCGGCCGTCACCTTCGTCGCCGTCACCGGCATGCTGGGCCAGCTCGGCATCGCCTGGGACGGCTGGATGGTCGCGGTCGCGGCCGCCATGGAGACGCCGGCGATCGTCGCGGCGCTGCTGATCGTCCGCGGCCGGACCAAGGACACCGACGGGACTGCCGGCGAGAGCCGCGCGGCGCTGCTGCGCGAGGTGGCGTTCAACGGCTCCATCGTCATCCTGATCGGCGCCTTCGCGATCGGCGCGGCGACGGGCGAGCGCGGGGCCACGCTCCTCAAGCCGTTCCTGGTCGACGCCTTCCCGGGCGCGCTGTGCCTGTTCCTGCTCGACATGGGGCTGGTCGCCGGGCGCGGCCTCGCGCAAGGGCGGCGGCACCTTTCGCTCCCGGTCGGCGCCTTCGCCATCGTCATGCCGCTGATCGGCGGCACGGTCGCCGGCGCGCTCGCCTATGCGATCGGCCTGTCGCTCGGCAGCACCGCGGTGCTGATCACGCTCGCGGCCTCGGCCTCCTACATCGCCGTGCCGGCGGCGATGCGGCTCGCCCTGCCGCAGGCCAATCCGGCCGTGGCGCTGACGCTCTCGCTCGGCATCACGTTCCCGTTCAACCTGCTCGTGGGCATCCCGCTCTACATCGCGCTCGCCGGCCGCATCGCGGCGTGACGGCACCAACCCGCCCCGGAGGCCTCGCCATGCAGACCTTTCCGAAGAAGCGCATCGAGATCGTCGTCGAGGCGCCGCTGCTGCGGCGGATCATGACACGGCTGGAGGAGACCGGCGTCGGCGGCTGGTCGGTGGTGCCGGTTCTGTCCGGGCACGGCGGCCACGGCGACTGGACGGCCGAGGGCCAGGTCGGCTCGGCGACCCAGATGGTGATGCTGATCACGATCGTCGACGAGAGCCGGCTCGACGCGGTGCTGTCCGGCGTCTTCGCCCTGGTGTCGCACCAGATCGGCTTCGTCGCCGTGTCCGACGTCGCCGTGGTGCGGCCCGAGCGGTTCTGAGCCGCCCTCAGAACCCGTCATCCCGGGGCGCGAACCGCAGGTTCGCGAGCCCGGGATCTATACGCCCGGTGCAGGTGGCTCACGACAGACAGGGGTTATGGGTCCCGGGCTCGGCGCTCACGCGCCGCCCCGGGACGACGGAGCAATCATCGCCGTCACGTCCGCGGCTGCGCCTCCAGCGTCTCGAAGGCCTCGACCCACATGGCGCAGAGGCCGGAGCGGACGATGTCCTCGCGGCGGAACTCGATCACCGGCACGGGCAGGTCGCGCGTCCTGATCAGATCGATCGCCGTCCCGAGGCCGGATTCGGCCGGCAGGTCGCACTGGCTGACGTCGCCGTCGACCACGGTGAGGCAGTTCTCGCCGACCCGCGTGAGGAACGTCTTCATCTCGGCCGGCGTGGTGTTCTGCGCCTCGTCGAGCAGCACGAAGGCGTCCTTCCAGGAGCGACCCCGCATCACCTCGAACGGCACCATCTCGATGTCGCCGTTCTTGAGCGCGATGTCGAACGCCGCTTTGCCGATGCGCTCCTTGATGGCCTCGATCACGGGCGCGGCCCAGGGCGCGAACTTCTCGTTGAGCGAGCCGGGGAAGAAGCCGAGCGAACGGCCGCACGGCACGTTCGGCCGCGACAGCACGATGCGCGCGATTTTCCGCGTGCGGTACAGATCCGCCGCATAAGTCGCGGCGATCCAGGTCTTGCCGGTACCGGCGGGGCCGACGACGATCACCTGCGGGCTCGACCGCAGCGCCGCCAGATACGCAGCCTGCGCCGCCGTGAGCGGCTCGATCGGCGGGAGCGCCCGGGCGGCCGAGAACTTGTCGGCGGAGAACTTGTCCCCGGCGAATTTGGCGCCCGAGAAGGCGATGATCTCGGCCGTGTCGACCGACCGCTCGCCGCGACGCTTCTTCTTGCTGGACTGCTTGCCCAAGGACTGACTCCTTTCGCCGAATCGACGGGACGACGCCGGCGCCTTCGCGCCGCGTCTCGCGACAGGTTCTGGTGAGGACGGGAGGTCGAAGAAAAAAGAGTCGAAGGCGTGCGGGTCGCCGCCCGGAGCGGCGACGGCCGAGAGGGGCCGCGTGCCGGCAATGTCGGCAGACGCGGATTCGGGGGAGAGGGGATCGGCAGCGGCGATGTCGACGGAGGCGGCGCGACGACGATCCGGGCGTGTCGGCGTCGTCCTCTTGCTCATCGATCGAACCATCCACGAGCTGCCATGCGATCAAAGCTACGTGATTCGTATGACGGTTTCACGGAGCAAAATGCGGCAGGTCGTGATCACGACGCAGGCAGACGCGAGCCGCAGGCTCAGGTCCGCCACAATGCTTACGGAAGTCTGAATGCACCCAGCCGTCGTCGCCCGGCCCGCACCTTCTGACGCCAAGTCGAGCGTGGGCTTACAGCCTCTCGACCGTCGTCCTTCGCGCAGGCGGAGGACCCAGTATCCGCTGACTCGACTTCGTTCGGTCGAATGGCCGCGGCGCACTGGGTGCTCCGTCTCCGCGGAGCACGGCGAAGGAGACGCTTCGGTGCTTCGTCAGCACTCGGATCGGCGCGCATGACGATCGCGCGGCAGGACGAGCCTCAGTACACCGCCGGCACGAAGCGCTGGCTCGACTTCTTCGGTCGCTTGTAGCCGTCGTCGGCCTGGCGCGGCGGCAGCTCGACCACGGCCGGCTGCACGTGGCCGTAGGGGATCTGCTTCAGGAAATGGGCGATGCAGTTGAGCCGCGCCTGCTTCTTGTTGTCGGCGTCGACCACGTTCCACGGGCTCTTCTTGGTGTCGGTGTGGGCGAACATCTCGTCCTTGGCCTTCGAGTAGTCGACCCAGCGGGCGCGCGACTCGAGATCCATGGGCGACAGCTTCCAGCGCTTGAACGGGTTGCGGGCGCGCTCGACGAAGCGCTTCTCCTGCTCCTCGTCGCTGACCGAGAACCAGTACTTGATCAGGATCAGGCCGGAGCGGATCAGCATGTCCTCGAACGCCGGGCAGGCGTGAAGGAACTCGCGATACTCGCGCTCGCTGCAGAAGCCCATCACCCGCTCGACCCCGGCGCGGTTGTACCAGGAGCGATCGAACAGCACGATCTCGCCGGCGGCCGGCAGCTCGGCCACGTAACGCTGGAAGTACCACTGGCCGCGCTCGCGCTCGGTCGGCGTGCCGAGCGCGACGACCCGGCAGATGCGCGGGTTGAGCGGCTCCATGATGCGCTTGATCACGCCGCCCTTGCCGGCGGCGTCGCGGCCCTCGAACAGCACGGCGACGCGCAGGCCGCGGGTGCGCACCCACTCCTGCAGCTTGATCAGCTCGTACTGGAGGCGCGCCAGCTCCTCGACGTACTTGTAGTTCCTCGGCGGCTTGCGGGCGCCGTTGCGCGCCACCTTCGGCCACAGCGTCTCGATCGCCGCCTTCTCCAGGGCGTTGCGCATCACCTCGCCCTGCAGCGGCGAGGCGGCGTGGCCGTTGCGCTTCGGAGCGGCCGGGGCGCCGGGCTTTCGCGATTGTTTCGTCACCGCGCGCTTGGTCGCCTCGCGCTTGGTCGCCGCAGCCCTCGCCGGGCGAGCGGGCTTCGCTGCGGGCACAGGCTTGCGTCGGGCACCCCGCTTGCTCATCGCGTCCCTCCCCGAATCCGGCGTCGTGACGCCAGCCTAGCGGAATCCTACGACGAGACGATTTCGGGATTCAATCGTGGCTCACGGGCGCCCTCGCGGTCCGGCGCGACCGCTCCGGCTCGCGCGGCTCCTCCTCCAGAAATCCCCGCACCGTGGCGGCGATCGCCTCGATGGCGGCGTCGAACGGGCCGAGCGGGCCGGCCGTCACCATCCAGGCGGTGAGCGCCGGGGCGAAGTCGTCGACCGTCACGGCCCGCACCTGTTCGCGCCAGGGCGACTCGGCGAGCAGCCGCTCCGGGATCAGGCCGATGCCGATGCCCCGCGCGATCAGGGCGAGCTGCAGGCCGGCCCCCCAGGTCTCGGCGACGACCTCGACGGGCGCGCCGCGGTCGGCGAGGGCGCGATCGAGCTGGGCCCGGAAGCCGCAGCCGTCCGGGTTGATCACCCAGTGCTGGCCGGCGAGATCGGCGACCTTCACGCGCTCCGGCAACGGGCTGCCGGCCGGCACCACCACCAGCACCCGCTCGGTGCCGAGCGGCGTCGCGTGGCCGGGATCGAGCGGCCGCTCGGGCTTCTCGGCGACGACAGCGGCGTCGAGCTGGCCGTCGGCGATCTGCCGGCGCAGCACGGAGGACCGGTCGGCGACGAGGCGCAGCGACACGCCCGGGCACAGCGCCCGCACCGCCTCGATGGCGGGCGCCAGCACGGCCTCGGAGAGCGCGAGCGTGAGCCCGACCCGCAGCGGCCCGGCCGCGATGGTCGAGCGGCTGTCGCGGGCGAGCGCCTCGGCGGCGCGCAGCACCGCGACGCAGCGCCGATAGGCCGACTCGCCGGCCCGAGTGGCGCGGGCGGGCTTGGAGTCGCGGTCGAGCAGCGTGACGCCGAGCGTCTCCTCCAGCCGCTGCACCCGCCGCGAGATCGCCGGCTGGGTGAGGTTGAGGCACAGCGCCGCCTTGCCGACCGACCCGGTGTCGACCACGGCCACGAAGGCCCGGATGTCGTCGAGGTTCATCGCGGAATGTCCGGTCGCGCCATGAACCGGAAGCGCGGCGCGCGCGGCTCACCCCCCTCCCCGCCCCTCCCCCACAAGGGGGGAGGGAGCGCTTGAGGCGATGCGCTGCCCGTTTGAGCGATCTGAATGGCTGTAGCGCCGCAGCCCGCCGAAACGCCCGCGACGGTGCCGCAGCCGGCTCCCTCCCCCCTTGTGGGGGAGGGCTGGGGAGGGGGGTAGCCCCGGGCACCGTGCGCTCGGCTCATGCCGACCAACCGGCCGCGTAGAGAACCAACCGCGACATCATTCCGATTGATCATGTTCATCATCAAGATGTTTCATTTTCATCATGATATCGGACCTGCTATGAGGGTGCAATCGCGCCGGTGGCCACAACCGGCGCGTTGTCGTCTCCGAGGAGCCCCCGATGTCCGCACCCGCCCCTGCCGTCGCTCCGGGCCGCAAGCCGGTCGGCTGGCGCACGCCGCTGATCATCGTGATCGCCGGCTGCGGTGTCGGCCTCCTCGCCTTCGGGCCGCGCTCGGCGCTCGGCTTCTTCCTCACGCCGATGTCGCAGGAGAACGGCTGGGGGCGCGACGTGTTCGGCCTGGCGCTCGCCATCCAGAACCTGCTGTGGGGCATCGGCCAGCCCTTTGCAGGCGCACTCGCCGACCGCTTCGGCACCATCCGGGTGATGGCGATCGGCGCCCTCCTCTATGCCGGCGGCCTCGCCTTGATGGCGTATTCGAGCACGCCGCTGGCGCTCGACCTGACGGCCGGCGTGATGATCGGCTTCGGGCTCGCCGGCTCGTCGTTCAACCTCGTCATCGCCGCCTTCGGCAAGCTGTTGCCGGTCGAATGGCGCTCGCTGTCGTTCGGCGCCGGCACGGCGGCCGGCTCGTTCGGCCAGTTCCTGTTCTCGCCGCTCGCCGTCGGCCTGAACCAGGCGGTCGGCTGGCAGACGACGCTGATCATCTTCGGCGCCGCCATGCTGATGATCCTGCCGCTGTCGCTCGCGCTGGCGACGCCGCCGGCCGCGACGCAGCCCGCGGCCGCCGGCGCGGCGGAGCCGCAATCGCTGCGCCAGGCGCTCGTCGAGGCGCTCGGCCACCGCTCCTACGTGCTCCTGGTGCTCGGTTTCTTCACCTGCGGGTTCCAGCTCGCCTTCATCACCGTGCACATGCCGGCCTATCTGGTCGACCGCGGCCTGTCGGCGGCGGTCGGCGGCTGGACGCTCGCCATCATCGGCCTGTTCAACATCGTCGGCTCGCTCGCCTCGGGCTGGCTCGGCAACCGCTGGCCGAAGCGCTACCTGCTCGCGGCCAACTATTTCAGCCGGGCCGTGGCGATCGCGATCTTCATCTCGCTTCCCGCGAGCCCGGCGGCGACGCTCGTGTTCGGCGCCGTGATGGGCCTCCTGTGGCTCTCCACCGTGCCGCCGACCTCGGGGCTGGTTCTCCTGATGTTCGGCACCCGCTGGTTCGCGATGCTGTCCGGCTTCGTGTTCTTCAGCCACCAGGTCGGCGGCTTCCTCGGCGTCCTGATCGGCGGCATCGCGTTCGAGCGCACCGGCTCCTACGACCTCGTGTGGTGGCTGGCGATCCTGTTCGGCGTGCTCTCCGCGGTCATCAACCTGCCGATCGTCGAGAAGCCGGTCGCCCGCCTCGCCGCCGCGCGGGCATGACCGGATCGCCCGGCCGGCCCTTGTCCGGCCCGGTGTCGCCCGCTTACTGTCCCCGAGCCGCGGCCGCCGGCCGGCCGCGCTGAAAAACCGGGGGCGTCAGGTGTCGAGCTTCAAGGCGATCGTCATCCGCAAGGGCGAGGCGGGGCAGACCGTCGGCCTGTCCGATTTCGACGACAGCGAGCTGATGGAGGGCGACGTCACCCTCCGGGTCGAGTGGTCGACCGTCAACTACAAGGACGGGCTGGCCGTCACCGGCAAGGCGCCGGTGGTGCGGCGCTTCCCGATGATCGCCGGCATCGACGCGGTCGGCACGGTGGAGACCTCCGAGCACCCCGACTGGACGCCGGGCGACCGCGTGGTCGTGAACGGCTGGGGCTGCGGCGAGACGCATCTCGGCTTCTATGGCGAGAAGGCGCGCGTGAAGGGCGACTGGCTGGTGCCGCTGCCGGCCGGCATCGAACCGCGCGACGCCATGGCGATCGGCACGGCCGGCTACACGGCGATGCTCGCCGTGCTGGCACTGGAGCGCCACGGCCTGACCCCGGACCGCGGTCCCGTGGTCGTCACCGGCGCGGCCGGCGGCGTCGGCTCTGTCGCGGTGGCGATCCTGGCGAAGCTCGGCTGGCAGGTGATCGCCTCCACGGGCCGGCCCGAGGAGGCCGACTACCTGAAGGAGCTCGGCGCCGCCGAGATCGTCGCCCGCCAGGACCTCTCCGGGCCGGCGAAGCCGCTCGCCAAGGAGCGCTGGGCCGCGGGCGTCGATTCGGTCGGCTCGACCACGCTCGCCAACGTGCTGTCGATGACCCGTTACCATGGTGCCGTCGCGGCATGCGGACTGGCCGGCGGCATGGACCTGCCGACCAGCGTCGCCCCGTTCATCCTGCGCGGGGTGTCGCTCCTGGGGGTCGATTCTGTGATGTGTCCGCAACACCTGCGGCGAGAAGCGTGGCGGCGCCTGGACACCGATCTCGATCGGCGCAAATTGGCCCAAATGACCGAAGAAATCGGTCTGGAGGGCGTTCTCGACGCCGGCCGGCGCATCGTCGAAGGTCGGGTGCGGGGCCGAATCGTGGTCAAGATCGGGTAAACGCGTTCAGACTTTATCGACGAACTGGCGCCATCATCGCGACCGGGCATTAACCCTAAGCCCGCGTAACGACGTTGTTCCAGGTCACTGCCGTACGGGGTCCGACATGCGCTTGCGCCACCTTCTCGTCCTGCCGGCCGCGTTTCTCGTAGCCGGCCAGACCCCGGTCGCGGCCGGCACGCTCAAGCCCGACGAAGCCCGCCGCTTCGTCGCCGGCAAGCTGTTCGCCTACACGTGCTTCGAGGGCACCCGCGGCATGGGCCGCATCCATCCGGACGGCTCGGTGGTCGGCACCCTGCAGATCAGGGGCCGCGAGCCGCGCTTCGTCGCGCTGCCGGCCGGCACCATCAAGGTCTCGTCGTCGTCGATCTGCGCCTCGGTGAAGGGGCTGATGTTCCAGCCCTGCTTCGAGGTCGACCAGACCAGTGCCCAGAGCTTCCGCGGCTCGATCTCGGGTCTCGGCTTCGCCTATTGCGACTTCGTCCGGCAGAACCCGCGCACCCGCCTCACCGGCTCGGGCGGCACGGTCCCGGAGACGACCGGCGCGGTGCGCCCGCTGCGGCCGCGCCCGCTCAACTTGCGCCCGACCACGATCAGCGGCACGACGAACCCGCCGCCCGTCCAGTCGGCCGTGATGAAGGCGGCGAACTGATTTTTCCCGACGTCCCGACGGGGTTGCGACGACATCGTCCAGGACCCGCCGCTCGTGTCCCGGGCGCGGCGCAACGCGCCGCGAACCGGGACCCAGGGCGATCAGGCGAGGCGGATGCCATACCGCCCCTGGACCCCGGCTCTGCGGCGCATCGGGCCTGTGGCCCGACGCGCCTTGTCCGGGGCACCCCGAACGATACGGCCGCTCATCGCACACTCACTCACGCCAGCGTCAGGCAGAAGGGCTGCGCCGAGAGGCACGGCGCGTGCGGCGCGATCGCGTCGACGGCGGCGATCATTCGGCCGTCGCGGCCGAGCAGCCGGTCGGCGAGCGAGACGATCAGCTTGTTCGGGCACGCCGTCGCCGACGCGGTGCGCAGCGCCTGCGCGATGGCGCGCTCGTCGCGGTCGGGATGGATCGTGCAGGCCGCCGTGAAGGCCGCCGCGGTCGACCGGCTGATGCCGGCGTAGCAGTGGACGACCAGCGGCGTCTCCTGATCCCAGGCCCGCACGAAGCCGATCAGCTTCTCGACGTGATGCTCCTGCGGATGGATGCAGCCGTCGAGCGGCAGGCAGATGTCGTGGATCTCGAGATGCAGGTGGTGCTCGACCCGGATGCCGGCCGGGCGCGTCACCGGCGTGCCGATGTCGATCAGGGTGACGACATGGCGGGCGCCGGTCGCCTCCACGGTCGCGGCGAGCCGGTCGAGCGAGCAGACATGGATCATGGGTCTCGGACCTCGTTCTTCGGCGGTGGTCTACCGCCGGGATGTGGCGGCTTCGTGCAAGGCGTCGTCCCCGGTTCGAGCCCCTGAGCCGTCATGGCCGGGCTCGTCCCGGCCATCCACGACCGTACGGACGCGCGGCATCGAAGACGTGGATGCCCGGCACGAGGCCGGGCATGACGAGGCGGAGCGCGACGACCCTACCGACCCTACCCGACCTCGATCTTCGAGAACCGCTCGAGGAACCGGCGCTCCGCCACGCCGGCCGGCCACGGGTGCAGAAAATCCTGCTCGATCCGGACCGGCAGGTCCGGCGGCGTGCCGAAGAACTTTTTGGCCTCCGCCACCGCGAAGCCGGCGAGGCGGGTGGCCTCCAGGAACGCCGCGCCGCGATCGGCGTCCTTGACGATCCTCACGGTCTCGTCGGGCAGCGTCGGCGGCAGGCCGAAGCGCAGATGGATGGCGGCGAGCAGCCGGTGCTCGACGGTCTTGTAGGCGCCGCCCATCACGGCCTTGAACGGCGAGATCATGTCGCCGATCACGTATTCGGGGGCGTCGTGCAGCAGGAGCGCGAGGCCGAGCCGGCGATCGACCGCGCCGCAGCGCCGGCGCGCGATCTCCTCCACCAGGAGCGTGTGCTGGGCGACCGAGAAGATGTGGTCGCCCGCGGTCTGGCCGTTCCAGCGCGCGACCCGGGCGAGCCCGTGGGCGATGTCCTCGATCTCGACGTCGAGCGGCGAGGGATCGAGCAGGTCGAGCCGCCGGCCCGACAGCATGCGCTGCCAGGCGCGGGGCGCCTCGGCGTCCGTCGGCGGAACCGGCTTCGGGGCGGGCTTGGTCTTGGCCGGCATGATCAGATCTTTGTCCGCGCCGCCGGCGCGGCCTTCACGGCTTTGGTCTTCACGGCCTTGGTTTTCGGCGAGCGCGGCGCGCCGCCGGCGAGCGCGGCGTGACGGTGGCAGGTCACGAGATGGTCGTTGACCATGCCGACCGCCTGCATGAAGGCGTAGACGATGGTCGGCCCGCAGAACTTGAAGCCCCGTGCGGAGAGTTCCTTCGACATCGCGCGAGAAATCGGCGTCTCGGCCGGCACCTCGGCGCTGGTGCGGAAGCGGTTGACGATCGGGGCGCCGTCGACGAAGCCCCACAGCAGCGTCGCGAAGCCCGGCCCCTTCTCCATCGCCTCGATGTAGGCGCGCGCCGAGAGCGTCGCGCCTTCGATCTTGGCGCGGTTGCGCACGATGCCGGCGTCCTGCATCAGCGCCGCCTGCTTGGCCGCATCGTAGCGGGCGATCTTCTCCGGATCGAAGCCGTCGAAGGCGGCGCGAAAATTCTCGCGCTTGCGCAGGATCGTGATCCAGGAGAGCCCGGCCTGGAAGCCGTCCAGCACCAGCTTCTCGAAGAGGGCGCGATCGTCCCATTCGGGCACGCCCCATTCGGTGTCGTGATAGGCGAGATAGAGCGGATCCTGGCCCGGCCAAGTGCAGCGCTTGCGCCCATCGGCATGCACGATCGCGCTCACGACACACGCCCTGTCACGACGTGGCTCGTCACGACGGCACCGTCTCGCCCGGCCACGCGAAGCTCGCCCAGGCGGGCTTCACCGGGGCGAGCGCGATGCCGCCGGCGACGATCGGCGTGCCGGCGGCAAGCGCATCGCCGACGCGGTCGAGCCGCAGCAGCGCGAGCCCGCGGCCCTCGACGCCCGAGCCCATGGTGCCGACTGCGATGTCGCCGGCCGTCACGGGCGCGCCGGGCGGCGGCGCGAAGCCCTCGACCGTGACCGGGACCACGCGGGTGCGCGCGGTGCCGCGATGCTGCATGCGCGACACCACCTCCTGGCCGACATAGCAGCCCTTCTTGAAGTCGACGCCGGCGAGCTGGTCCATGTCGGTCTCGTGCGGGAAGGCGTCGCCATAGGCGAAGTCGACGCCGCCGCGCGGCACCCCCAGCGCGATTCGATGCGCCTCGTAAGCCGCCGCATCGACCATCGTCGCGCCGAGCCGGACGGCCGTCGCCGCCGCCATACCGACCGGCACGATGGCGCGCAGGCCCAGCTCCGGCAGCCGCGGGTCGCGCAGCACGAGGCCGTCGACGGCCGCCGTGTCGCGCGAATCGATGCCGTCGCCCCACAGCGCCACGACGGCGAGCGCGGCCGAACGGTCCTCGACCGTCACCTTGGCGCGCAGCTTGTACATCTTGAGCTTGGCGAGCAGCCCGTCGACCAGCGCGGCCGGCGCATCGAGCAGGAACCCGCCGCCGTCGGCGGCCGCGATCTCGGCGACGATGAAGTCGGCGACGATCTTGCCTTGCGGGGTGAGCAGCGCGGCAAAACGCGACTGCGCCGGCGACATGGTCGCGACGTTCGCGGTCACCAGGCCGTTGAGGAAATGGCGGGCGTCGTCGCCGGAGACGAGGATGATCCCGCGATCGGAAAGGGGCGCAGCCTGCATGATTCGGTTCGGACCAGGGTCGATCCGAAAGGTAGGGCGGCAGGCGCGGCGGCTCAAGGCCGGAATCCAGGCAGATGGCCGGCCGTGTCTCCCGGCCGGCACGGCGCCTCCTGGCGTGGCGCCTTTCGGCGTGGCGCCTTACTGGCGCGGCGCCTTACTGGCGCGACAGCACGATGGAAAACTCGCCCGACGCGATGCGCTTCGGCAGCCCCTCGGCGAAACGGGCCGTCGCGTCCTCCCCATAGGTCGCGACCAGCTCGGTCAGGGCGCAGAACAGCGAGGCCTGCGCCAGGCAGTCGCCGTCGATGCCGTCCGCCCAGGCTTCCGCCCAGGCCTCCTTGATATGGCCGAGCGCCGCCCGCTTCTGCTCCTGATCCGAATAGTGATCAGAAGCCTCTTCTATGCCCATCGACATTCTCGACCACCCGGTCCCCGGCCCCAGCCGTCAACGTTTCTTAAGGATGTCTTACCAGATGGCCGGCGCCCGGCCAGCTGATCCTTTACGAAAGGTTAACGGGTAGGGGAGCCGCTGCCGCAGCGGGTCGCGCGACATTCGGTGGCGCCTTCGCCGCACTCGAACGGCTGCGGTGGAAAACGTTCTCACCGAACCAGTGAGGGAGAGCGGGCGCCGATTCGGATCGCCCGACGTCGCACGCCGGGCGGCGGTCGGCGATGCCGCGTCAGTTGGCGTAGCGGGCCGTCACCTCGCGGGCGATCTTGGTGCCCTCCTGGAGGTACTTTCGAATCGCCGTGTCGGCGGCCGGCGTGCAGGTGCGGTAGCTCTGTTGGTAGAGCCGGTAGCCGCGGTTGAAGCTGGCGATCATCTGGGCCCGGCGGGCGCCGGTCGGCGCCTCGGCGTCGACGAGCTGCTGCATCTCGTTGCGCCATTTCTGGCCCTCGGCGGCGCCGCAGACCTCCCGCAGGTAATGGAGGGCGCCGAGGATTTCCGACAGGCGCCGCAGGTCGCCATCGAACGGAATCGTCTGCTGGGCCACGGCCGGCGCGGCCGGCAGGAGCGACAGGGCGACGAGGAGAACCTGGACGAAACGGAAGTAAGTGCGGCTCATCGGGGTGTTCGCGGGGCTCGACGCCCCTATCTGCGACGCAATCGCGTCGACGGCAAGGCGCGTCCCCTACCCGGCCCGGAGAATCGCTTGCGCCGCCGCGACGATCTCGGCGAGGCCCTCGGTCGTTTGCAGGCCCGCGACCGCGGCCGGATCGTGCCAGGCGAAGGCGGCGAGCTCGGCGTCGAGCACCGGCTCGCCGGCGATCCAGCGGGCCGCGAAGGACAGAACGACGAAGTGCCGCTCGGTCCGCCCCTCGGCGTCGTGGACGATCACCTCGCGGTGACCGGCCAGGGCGACCGGCGCGATCTCCAGCGCGGTCTCCTCGCGCAACTCACGCACCACCGCCGTGTGAAGCGTCTCGCCGGCCTCGACGACGCCGCCCGGCAGCGTCCAGGGGCCCGCCGAGGGCGGCTGGGCGCGCCGCACCAGCAGCACCTGCCCGGCGCGGAACACCGCGGCGCTGACGGCCAGGAACGGGCGGGTGGGGTAGCGCCGGTCGTCGGTCACGGGCGCTCCCGCTCAGGCGCCGCGCTGGAACACGGCGTCGACCATGTCCTGGCGCGCCGTCTCGTCCGACATGGCGGCCGGCATGATGTGCTCGCCGTTGATCACCGAGCCGGCGCGGGCGACCAGCGGCTTGAGCCAGCCGGACGATTCCGTGCCGAGCCGGGCCACCGCGACGGGCGACAGGTTCTGGCGCAGCGCGTCCAGCGTCGCCGCCAGGATCGCGTCCATGTGGTCGATCATGCCTTCGAGCTCGCGCCGCGAGTTCGGCTCGGCGATCTCGTAGGCGACGCGGGCGAGGTCCTTGTCCTTGAAGTGCGACCGCTCGAAATAGGCGTCGTAGCCGCGCGGCTCCCAACCGAGGATGTCCGAGGCGAACTCCGGACACGACTCGAGCATCTCGAGCAGCATGATGACTTCGTTGTAGTGATTGAGATAATCGGTCGCGAGGCGGGTGAGCGGATTGATGTTCGCCTTCGCCAGCACCGCGGGGTTCTGGGCCTGCGCGCGCAGCTCGTCCAGGGATAGCTTGGGTTGTGCACTCATGGACCGGAAGGCGTGCGCTCTTTTTTGAAAACTGTCGGGGTGCCGGGTTAAAGGCGCATTAAAGGTTGCACGTCGGGGCGCAATCGGAGAGGCAATCCGCGCATGTGTGGTCGCTACGCCATCACCTCCTCGCCCGAAGCGGTTAGGGCCCTCTTCCGTTACGGTGATGTGCCGAACTTCCCGCCCCGCTACAACGTCGCCCCCACCCAGCCGGTGCCGGTGGTGCGGCTCGACGAAGGCGCCCGCCGCTTCGCCCTGCTGCGCTGGGGCCTGATCCCCTCCTGGGTGAAGGATCCGCGAACCTTCTCGCTGCTGATCAACGCCCGGGGCGAATCGGTCGGCGACAAGCCGGCCTTCCGCAACGCCATGAAGCGGCGGCGCTGCCTGCTGCCGGCCGACGGCTTCTTCGAATGGCAGGCCGGCCGCGGGCCGAAGCAGCCGTTCTACATCGCCCGCCGCGGCGGCGGCCCGATCGCCTTCGCGGGCCTGTGGGAGGCCTGGATGGGCCCGAACGGCGAGGAGCTGGAGACGGTGTGCATCGTCACCACCACGGCGAACCGCACGCTCGCCCCCATCCACGACCGCATGCCGGTGATCGTCGCGCCGGAGGCGTTCGACCTGTGGCTCGATCCGGCCGTCGACGCACAGACCGCCGCCGCCCTGATCGCGCCGGCCCCGGACGGCCTGCTCGAAGCCTGGCCGGTGTCGACGGCGGTCAACCGCACGGCGAACGATTCGCCCGACCTGATCGCGCCGCTCGCCGCGGCGCCCGCCGCACCGACTGTCGCGGCCGCCGAGGCCCCGGCCCGGACCGCGCCGAAGCCGGCGGGACGGCGCGCGGCCGCCGGCGCGCCGCGCCGCACCGCCAAGCCGGCGCCCGACAGCGGCCAGGGCTCGCTCTTCTGAGACGCCCGGCCGGCGAGCCGCCCGGCGGCGCCACGGGTTGATGCCGGGCCGCACATCGACTATCCAACCCGGCCCTTCAGCGCCCGGGTCTCCTGTCTCATGTCGCCATCGCACTCGCGCCCTCGGGCGTCGCGTCCTTCCGCGCCGCGTTCTTCCGCGCCACTTCCGGCGGCGCCGAACGGTCGGGCCTGCGGGCTCGACTTCGGCACCTCGAACTCGACCCTGGGTCTCGCGACCAGCGGCGCGCCGTCGCTGCTGACCCTGGACCACGGCAGCACCACGGTGCCGAGCGCCGTGTTCTTCGGGCTCGACCACGCCCACCACACGCTGATCGGCCGCGACGCCATCGCGGCCGATGTGGACGGCGTGCAGGGCCGCTTCATGCGGTCGCTGAAGTCGATCCTCGGCACCGCGCTGATCGACGAGAAGACCCAGCTGGCGCGCCGCCGCGTCGCCTTCCGCGACATCGTGCGCACCTATGTCGAGACGCTGAAGCAGCGCGCCGAGGCGCAGGCCGGCGCCCCGCTCGACCGCGTCGTGCACGGCCGCCCGGTCCACTTCGTCGACGGCGACGACGCCGCCGACCGCCAGGCCGAGGCGACGCTCGCCGACATCGCGCGGGCGGCGGGCTTTTCCGAGGTGTCGTTCCAGTACGAGCCGGTGGCGGCGGCGTTCGACTACGAGCGCGCGGTCGCCGACGAGACCTTGGCGCTGGTCGCCGACATCGGCGGCGGCACCTCGGACTTTTCCGTCGTGCGCCTCGGGCCGCAGCGGCGCGGCCGCGACGACCGCAAGGGCGACATTCTGGCGAGCGGCGGCACAAGGCTCGGCGGCACCGACTACGACCGCGCTTTGTCGCTCGCCGCCGTGATGCCGGCGCTCGGCTTCCGCACCCTGATGACGCGCGGCGACGTCGAGGTGCCGTCCGGCCCCTATTTCGACCTGTCCACCTGGGCGACCGTCAACCGACTCTACGACAAGGCGGTGCTGCCCGAGCTCAAGCTCGTGCGCCGCGAGGCGCGGGCGCCGAAGCTCCTCGCCCGGCTGATCCATCTGATCGAGATGCGGCGCGGCCATTCGGTGCTGATCGAGGTCGAGCGCGCCAAGATCGCGCTCAGCGACGCGGAGACGACGACGATCCCGCTCGACTGGGTGGAGCCGGGTCTCGCCGCGCCGGCGACCCGGACGCAGTTCGACGCGGCGACCGTGCCGCTCGCCGAGCGCCTGCGCACCACCGCGGCTGCGACCCTCGCGGCCGCCGGCCTGACGCCGGAGAAGATCGACGCGGTGTTCTTCACCGGCGGCGGCAGCCTGGTGCCGAGCGTGCGCGGTGCGGTGCGGTCGGTGCTGCCCGACGCCGCCGTGGTCGACGGCGACCGCTTCGGAGCCGTCGGCCTCGGCCTCACCATCGAGGCCCAGCGCCGCTACGGGTGACCTTGACGTACGCGCACCGTGCCGGATGAACGAGAAACGGTCCGGCGTGTTGGTCGCGCGCCCACGCGTGTTCATTTCAAGACTGCCGGCGAACAAAGACCGGCCGCATCGGCGTCCTAGGATCGGCCTTGATCACATGGACCTTCGCGCCGGGAGCCCCATGACGCGCGCGCTCTATTTCGGCCTCGGCTGCCTGATGCTGGCGCTCGGCGCGATCGGCGCCGTGCTGCCCCTGATGCCGACCACCATCTTCCTGATCGCGGCCGCCTGGTGCTTCGCCCGCTCGTCGCCGCGCCTCGAAGCTTGGCTGTTCGAGCACCCGCGCTTCGGCCCGTCGCTACGGGCCTGGCGCGACCAGCGGGCGATCTCGCGCGCCTCGAAGCTCCTCGCCTGCACCGGCATGGCGGCGGGCTTCGTGATCTTCTGGACGACGGCATCGCCCGGCCCGCTCCTCGCGACCGTCGTCGCCGCGTCCCTCCTCGGCTGCGCCGCCTATGTGGCGACCCGCGCCGAGCCGAAGGCGCCGGGAGGCTGAACCGAGCGCAGCCCTGCGGACCCGGAACCCCGTCGCGCGGGACCGGTTGAACCCGGATTGCCGGCGGCCCGGACGAAGGCTGCCGCACCGCCCGAGAATCCTCCGGAGGCCCCGTGACGACGGACGAGCTGCAGCGCGACGATGTCGACGAGGACCTACGGCGCCAGGACGAGCATCATCGCGCCGTCTATCCGCCGCTCGACACGCTCAAGCCCGTCGCGCCGGACGTCTGGATCGTCGACAGCGGCCCCCTGCACGCCTTCGGGCTCGCCCTGCCGGTGCGGATGACCGTGATCCGCCTGTCCGACGGCAGCATGTGGCTGCATTCGCCGACCCGCCACGTCCTCGGGCTGCGCCACGACATCGAGCGGATCGGCCCGATCCGGCATCTCGTGGCGCCCAATGTCGCGCACTGGTCGTTCGTGAAGGGGTGGAGCGCCGCCTGCCCTCTCGCGGCCATCTGGGCGGCGCCGGGGCTGCGCGACCGAAGCCCGGTGAAGGCGTCGGGCCTGCGGATCGATCACGATCTCGGCCCCGCGTCACCCCCGGCCTGGGCGGGCGAGATCGAGCAGCGCATCGTGCCGGCCGGGTTCGGGGTCAGCGAGGTGGCGTTCTTCCACGCGCCGAGCCGCACCCTGGTGCTCACCGATCTCGTCGAGAACCTCGAGCCCGACAAGATCGGCCCGATCGCCCGGCCGCTGCTGCGGGCCGCCGGGGCCATGGCGCCGGACGGCATGGCGCCGGCGCATCTGCGCTTCGTCGTCAACCGCAGGCGCAACGAGGCCCGCGCGGTCGCGGCCGAGATCGTCGGCTGGGACCCGGCCCGGGTGATCTTCGCGCACGGACGCTGGTTCGAGCACGACGGGGCGGCACGGCTGCGCCGGTCGCTGCGCTGGCTGCTCGACTGAGCGCGACGCCGGTCGGCGGCGCCGCACCCGGCCCTCCCTCACATGCCGGCGTCGAGCGGCTTGTCGACGGCGCCACCGGCCGCGACCCAGTCCTTGAAGGCGCCGAGATTGAACACCTCGGCGTAGCCGAAGTCCTTGAGGACCTTGCCGGCGAGCGCCGAGCGGCCGCCCGAGGCGCAGTAGAGGATCACCGGCTTCGCCTTGTCGAACGCCTTGTCGTGATAGGGCGACTCGGGGTCCGCCCGGAACTCCAGCATGCCGCGCGAGACGTGCATGGCGCCCGGCACCTTGCCGCTCGCCGCGAGCTCGGGCGCATCGCGCACGTCGACGACCAGGACGGCGCCCTCCGCCATCATCGCCTTGGCCTCGTCGGGCGTGATCTTCGGCACCACGGCATTCGCCGCCGCCAGCATCTCCTTGACGCTTCCGGCCATTCTCGAACCTCGTTCCTCGGGGTGGCGACATATTCGCTTCGGTCTAACTCTCTCCGGCCGGATCCGCAATGCGGCGACGGGCCGGCAACCCGCCGCACCCGGCCGCCGAGGGGGACACCGAAGTCACGTCGGTGAGTCGAAATAGAGTCTTTTCCGTACAGGATTGCTCGGGTTAACGTTTCGGTCATGGCCACCGAGAAAGCCGAGACCGACCGCATCCCGATCACCCTGTCGCTGGCGACCATCGGCTACCTGGAGCGCCTGGTCCGGCAGGGAACCCACGGCACCAGCGTGCCGGGGGTCGCCCGTACGCTGATCGAGGAAGGCATCCGCAACGCCATCAAGGACGGCCTGCTGGCGATCCGCGACAACTCCCGCAGCAACAACAACCATCACGACTGAGCGTCCGAGACCCGACGCGGCGCCCCTGTGTCGGAATACCAGCCGAGCGCGCGCAGCATGGAACGCGGCGCGTCGGCCCGGCTTGTTGCCCTGCTCGGGGCGTGACGCGGAGTCGCGGACCGCACCGTGCAGGACGTGTTCGGCGCCAGCCCGACACCATGCGGGAGCGGACCATGACCGATCGGCCGAAGACGAGTGTGGAGGCGACGTCGCCGCGGCTCGGCGCTGCCGAGCGGACCCTCATCAGGGCAGCGGCGATCGACCTGATGCTGCACCTCGCCCGCACCCTGCCGCCGCAGGAGCGCCGACCCCGCAAGCGAAGCGAACCGAGATCCGGGCAGGCCTGACCGGTCGCTCGGCTCTCTCGCGGAGGCGCGCCTCAGCCCGCCGCCGCGGCGAGCGCCGCGGGCAGTTCCTCGGCGAGAATGCCCAGCTCGTCCGGTCGGCCGCAGCCGATCCTGATGCAGCGGTCGAGCGGGGCGACGCCGGGCATGCGCACGAACACGTCGCGCGCCACCAGCGCCTGCAGGACGCGGCGGGCATAGGCTCCATCGCGGCCACAGTCGACGGCGACGAAGTTGGTCGCCGCGGGCAGCGTCACGAGCCCGTTCGCCTGCGCGATCGTGGCGATCCGGGCCCGCGCCGTCACCACCTCGTCGCGCACGCGAACAACGTGGTCCGGATCCCGGATCGCGGCGAGCGCCCCGGCCTGGCTGATCCGGCTGATGCCGAAATGATTGCGGACCTTGTCGAAGCTGCGGATCAGCGGCGTGGCGCCGATGGCGTAGCCGACCCGGATGCCGGCGAGCCCGTGCGCCTTCGAGAAGGTGCGCAGCCGCAGCACGCGCGGGTCGGACGGATCGAGGTCGGGCGAGACGCCGTCCGGCGCGAACTCCGCATAGGCCTCGTCGAGCAGCAGCAGCGTGCCGTCCGGCACCGCCTCGACCATGCGGGCGATGTCCGCGGCCGGCCACCAGGTGCCCATCGGGTTGTCGGGATTGGCGATGTAGACGAGCGAGGCGCCCTCGCGCCGCACCGCATCGACGAGCGCCTGCGGATCCTCGCGGTCGTCGCGATACGGCACCGTGACCAGGCGGCCGCCGAACCCGGCGACATGGAAGTTGAAGGTCGGATAGGCGCCGAGCGACGAGACCACCGGCTGGCCGGGGGCGATCAGCATGCGCACGACGAGACCGAGGATGCCGTCGATCCCCTCGCCGACGAAGACGTGCGCGGGTGCGACGCCGTGCGCGGCGGCGATCGCCTGCTTCAGGTCGTGGTTCTCGGGGTCGCAGTATTTCCACGCCTCGGCCGCGGCGGCCTGCATGGCTGCGACCGCGGACGGTGACGGCCCGAAGGCGTTCTCGTTCGCGCCGATGCGGGCGCGGAAGACCCTTCCGCGGGCGCGCTCCTGGGTCTCCGGGCCGACGAACGGCACGGTGGCGGGCAGGCTGTCGACGAGGGCGGTGAAGCGGGCGGCGGTGAACGGCGCGGGCATGGCTTCGGCTGTGGCGAGCGGCGGGGGCGTGTTTGTGTGCCGCCGCCGGGGCGACGTGGCAATCACTTTGTACGGCGCGTCATTCCAGGCTCACCGGCAGCACGGTCTCGCCGCGCGCCTTGAGCACGCGCACGAAGCTGCGCACCACCGCGGCGTTGCCGCTGCGGCGCGAGGCGGCGGCGAGCTCGGCGAACACCTCGCAATCGGCGAGCGGACGGTAGACCACGTCGGGCAGCCGCAGCCGCTGCAGCGACGACGGCACGGCCGCGACCGCGAGGCCGACGCCGACCAGGTTCAGCACCGAGATGAAGTCGCGCACGTGATGCGCGATGCGGGGCGAGAAGCCGCCGGCCTTGCCGATCGCCAGCGTATGCCCGACGAAGCCGCCGCGCTCGTCCGCCTGCGGCACCGCGAAGGCCTCGCCGGCGAGCCGCGCCGCCGGGATCGCGCCCGGCAAGACGGCGAGCGGATGATCGGCGCGCAGCGCGACGAGGACCGGCTCGCGCAGCTGCGGCAACACCGCGAGGCTCGCCGGATAGTCGGGCCGCGGCCGCAGGAAGCCGACGTCGATGCGGCCTTCGGCGAGCGCCTCGAGCTGGCGCCAGCTCTCCATCTCGGTGAGCGAGACGGTGACGCCCGGCCGCTCGCGCCGGAAGTCGAACACGGCGGACGGCAGGAGGCCCGACCAGGTGGCGGAGGCGACGTAGCCGATCTCCAGACGGCCGCGCTCGCCGCGCCCCGCCTGGCGGACGACCAGCTCGGCCCGCTCGAACTGCGCGAGGGCGGCGCGCGCCTCGTCGAGGAACAGCGCGCCAGCCGGCGTGAGGCGGATCGGCGCCCGCTTGTGGCGCTCGATCAGCCGCACGCCAAGCTCCGCCTCGAGCCCGGCGACCTGCCGGCTGACCACCGACTGGGCGAGCCGCAGCCGCTCGGCGGCGCGGCCGAAATGCAGGTTCTCGGCGACCTCGACGAAGCAGCGGACGGATTTGAGGTCCATGAATGCACCGCACTACTCGTGATCCCAACTGCCCCGACCGTCGACCCGTCATCCCGAGGTGCTCGCGCAGCGAGCCTCGAAGGATGCGGCCCGGGCCGTCGCCCACCCGATCTCGGGCCTGCCCGAGATCGGCATGTAACGTCGGCAAGTCGGCAAGCCGACTTGCCATGGCTCGGGCTTCGCCCGAGCACCTCAGGGTGACGGTGAGAGTCAGCGCTGGAGGACATCGGATCGACGCCATCGGTCCGGGGCCGCGCGCAAGCGTCGAGCGTCGCGCGACGCCGTCGCGTCCCTCCTTTTAATCCGTTTCTGCGATTATAAAAGTGCAACTTAGCATTGGACCCGCCGCCGCGTCCGGGCGCATGGTGCATCGCACCATCGTACCGACGTCGCGCGACTGTGCGCGCCGCAACCCCCGCACGTGTCGCCAAAATGCTCTCCCTCTCCGTCGCCCAGCTCGCCGCCCTCGTCGGCACCCTCGCGCTCGTCGTCGTGCTCGGCGCCTGGTCGTCGCGCAACGTGCGCTCCGCCCAGGCCTACAGCCTGAACGGCCGCTCGGCCGGCGCGATGCTGATCGCCGGCAGCATCTCGGGGACGGCGATCGGCGGCGCGTCGACGGTCGGCACCGCCCAGATGGCGGCGGCGGTCGGGCTGTCGGGCTGGTGGTTCACGCTCGGCACAGGCATCGCGCTCCTGGTGCTCGCCGTGTTCTACGCCCGACCGCTGCGCCGGAGCGGGCTCGAGACCATCCCGCAATATCTGACGATCCCCTACGGCCGCTCGGCCGGGCCGCTGACGAGCCTCGTCTCGTCGCTCGGCATCCTGTTCAGCGCGGTGGCGAGCGCGCTCGCCGGCATCCATCTGATGGTCGCGATGTTCGGCCTGTCGGCCTGGATGTCGGCCCTGATGCTGGTGCTGCTCGTCGCCGCCTACGGGATGTTCGGCGGCCTGAAGGGGGCCGGCGTCGCCGGCATCGTCAAGATGGGCGTGCTGTGGCTGTCGCTGATGATCGCCGGCGGCTACGCCACCGTGTCGCTGTGGCAGATGCCCGATTTCGACGCGGTGTTCCCGGCCGTTCCGTGGTTCAGCCTGTGGGGCCGCGGCACCGGCGAGACGCTGTACAACCTGATGTCGCTGATCATCGGCGTGGTCTGCACGCAGACCTACGTGCAGGCCATCTACGCGGCCTCCGACACGCGAATTGCCGCGGTCGGCGCGGCGACGGCGGCGCTGATCACCATCCCGATCGGCCTGCCTTCGATCGCGATCGGCATGCTGATGCACGCGAGGCATCCGGAACTCGCCCCGGTCCTCGCGCTGCCCGTCTATCTGATCCGCTACGTGCCGGGCTGGATCGGCGGCATCGGGCTCGCCGGGATCCTGATCTCGGTGGTCGGCTCGATCGCCGGCCTCGCGCTCGGCATCGGCACCATGATGGCCAACGACATCGGCCGCGGCCTGCTCGGCGTGCGCGACGACGCGATGCTGCTCGCCATCAACCGTGCCTGCGTGCTGGGCGTCACCGTGCTGTCGATGCTGATCGCGCTGTCGGCGCTCGACTCCTATGTGCTCGACTGGAACTACATGTCGATGGCGCTGCGCGGCGCCGCCGTGTTCCTGCCGCTGTCGCTCGCCGTGTTCTGTCCCGGCCGGCTGCCGGCCCGATGGGCCATCGCCTCGATCGTCGGCAGCACGGCCGCGGCCGTGCTGGTCCGCCTCGTGCTGCCGCTGCCGATCAACCCGCTGATGACGGGCCTCGCGGTGAGCGCCGGCGTGGTCGGGCTCGGCGTCCTGCGCGCCGCCGCGACCAACCGTCGCGACACCCCCTCGGCCTGATCACACGTCGTCCGGCCGACCTTTCGCACTGCGGCGAAACTGAAGGAAAAGAAGGCAACGATCCGCCGGTGCGCGCATCGAAAAAGCGCGACGCTGCGGTGCGGTCTCGCCTTTTTGCCGGTCGACACGTCCAAACAATATGCAAGAATGCCTCGGCGCTGCCTGCGTTTCGACCTTGCGCGGGAACGAGGAGTTGATACCGTTAGTGTGCTAACGAATTCGCGGTCCCCGCGGACGACGAGCCAGGCCGACGGCGCACTCTCCCCCGACGCATCCGCGTCGGCGCCGACGACCCGTCGCCCGGGCCGTCGGAGCCGGTCGAGTCGAGCGAAGAGAGGGATCATCGCCGTGTCGAAAACCGTATCGTGCCGTCACGTCCTGGCCGCCGCCTTCGCGCTGGCGATGCCCGGACAGCTCCTCGCCGCCGACATCAAGATCGGCGAGATCAACAGCTATTCCGGCCTGCCCGCCTTCACCGAGCCCTACCGCAAGGGCTGGCAGCTCGCCGTCGAGGAGATCAACGCCAAGGGCGGCATCAACGGCAACAAGCTCGTCGTGATCTCCAAGGACGACGCCGGCAAGCCGGCCGACGCCGTGACGGCGGCCAACGAGCTGGTCTCCAAGGAAGGCGTGGTGATGCTCACCGGCGCCTTCTTCTCGCATATCGGTCTCGCCATCGCCGACTTCGCGGCGCAGAAGAAGATCTACTATCTCGCCGGCGAGCCGCTCACCGACGCGATCGTCTGGTCGAAGGGCAATCCCTACACGTTCCGCCTGCGGCCCTCGAACTACATGCAGGCCGCCATGCTGGCCGAGGAGGCCGCCAAGCTGCCCGCCAAGAAGTGGGCCACGGTGGCGCCGAATTACGAGTACGGCCAGTCGGCCGTCGCGGTGTTCAAGAAGCTCCTGTCGGAGAAGCGCCCCGACATCGAGTGGGTCGGCGAGCAGTGGCCGCCGCAGGGCAAGATCGACGCCGGCGCCGTCGTCGAGGCGCTCGCCGCGACCAAGCCGGAGGCGATCCTCAACGTGACGTTCGGTCCCGACCTCGTGAAGTTCGTCCGCGAGGGCAACACCCGCGGCCTGTTCCAGGGCAAGACCGTGGTGTCGTTCCTGACCGGCGAGCCCGAATACATCGACCCGCTGAAGACCGAGACGCCGGAAGGCTGGCTCGTCACCGGCTATCCGTGGTATGGCGTCGAGACGCCGGAGCACCAGGCGTTCCTCAAGGCCTATCAGGCGAAGTACAACGACTATCCGCGCCTCGGCTCGGTCGTCGGCTACGCCCTGATGTACTCGGCCGCCGAGGTGCTGAAGAAGGCGAACTCCACCGACACCGACAAGCTGATCGCCGCCACCAAGGGCCTCGAGGTCGGCACCCCGTTCGGCAAGGTCAAGTTCCGCGACATCGACCACCAGTCGACGCTCGGCGCCTTCGTCGGCAAGACCGCCGTCAAGGACGGCAAGGGCATCATGGTCGACTACAGCTATCGCGACGGCGCCAAGTATCTGCCGAGCGACGACGAGGTGAAGAAGCTGCGCCCGCAGAACTGAGCGGACCGTCCCTCGCGGACGGCCCTGTCGGGAGCGCGCCGACCCGCGCTCCCGACGGCGAGATGGACGCCGGCGCCCGTTCCCGCGGCCGCGTCCCCCTCGCCAGGAGCTCGTGCCTTGCGCGTGCCATGCGCGCGAGCCCCGACCTCTCCCCGCCGCCGGGGAGAACGATGCGTCCCACCCCCGTGCCGTGACTTTCGACGTCGAAACGACGGCCCCGCCGTCACCGCCGCGCTTGCGTCGCGGAGCCTCGCCGACCTGTTCGGCCCAACCCGATCGTGACCGCCGATGCAGCTCGTCTTCGTCCAGTTCATGACCGGCCTCGCGAGCGCGGCCTCGCTCTTCCTGGTCGCCTCCGGCCTGTCGATCATCTTCGGCGTCACCCGCATCGTGAACTTCGCTCACGGCGCGTTCTACATGCTGGGCGCCTACGTCGCCTATACGCTGACCGAGCGATTCACCGGCGCCTACGGGTTCTGGCTGTCGCTGCTGGCCGCCGCCGCGGTCGTCGCGGTGCTCGGCGCGCTGCTCGAGATGACGCTGCTGCGCCGGATCTATCGCGCGCCCGAATTGTTCCAGCTCCTCGCCACCTTCGGCGTGACGCTGATGGTCGAGGACTTGGTGCTGGTGATCTGGGGGCCGGAGGATCTGGTCGGCCCCCGCGCGCCGGGGCTCGCCGGCGCCGTCGAGATGTTCGGCAAGCGCATCCCCTCCTACGACCTGTTTCTGATCGTGCTCGGCCCGCTGGTGCTGGCCGGCCTGTGGGTGCTGTTCCACCGCACCCGCTGGGGCGTGCTGGTGCGCGCCGCGACCCACGACCGCGCCATGGTGGCGGCGCTCGGCATCAATCAGAAATGGCTGTTCACCGGCGTGTTCGCGCTCGGCGTCTTCCTCGCCGCGCTGGGCGGCGCCCTGCAGATCCCGCGCGACGCGGTCAACCACTCGATGGACCTGCGCATCATCGTCGAGGCCTTCGTCGTGGTGGTGATCGGCGGGCTCGGCTCGACCACGGGCGCCTTCGTCGCGGCCATCATCGTGTCGCAGCTCAACGCCTTCGGCATCCTGGTCTTCCCGAAGATCTCGCTGGTCCTCGTGTTCATCGTGATGGCGATCGTGCTCGTGGTCCGGCCGTGGGGCCTGTTCGGCAAGATGCCGCCGCCGGCCCAGGCCGCGACCGGCGCCACGGTGCGGCCGTGGCGGCCGCTCGGCCGCACCGAGCTGATGATCGCCGCGGCCTGCGTGCTGGTCGTCGCGCTGCAGCCGCTGTGGCTCTCCGACTACGCCCTCACCGTCGGCAGCGAGCTTTTGATCTTCACGCTGTTCGCGGCGAGCCTGCATCTCTTGATGACGGTCGGCGGCCTCGCCTCCTTCGGCCACGCCGCGTATTTCGGGCTCGGCTCCTACGGTGCCGCCTTCGCCGTGCAGGCCGCCGGCGCTCCCATGCTGCTCGCGATCTGCGCCGGCCCGGTGCTCGCCGCGATCGGCGCCGCGATCGTCGGCTGGTTCGCCGTGTCGCTCACCGGCGTCTACTTCGCCATGCTGACGCTCGCCTTCTCGCAGATCGTCTGGTCGATCGCCTTCCAGTGGGTGTCGGTGACGGGCGGCGACAACGGCATCCTCGGCATCTGGCCGGCGCCCTTCGCGTCGACGCCCGGGGCGTTCTACTGGGTCACGCTCGCCTTCGTGGTGCCGGCGCTCGCCTTCCTGCAGATGGTGATCTTCTCGCCGTTCGGCTACGCGCTGCGCGCGACCCGCGACTCCGAGCTGCGCGCCGAGGCGATCGGCATCGACCGCAAGCGCATCCAGTGGGTCGCCTTCGTGATGGCGGGCGCCGCGGCCGGCCTCGGCGGCGCGCTGTTCGCCTTCCTGAAAGGCAGCGTCTTCCCCGACGTGATGGGCATCCCGACCTCGGTCGACGGCCTCGTGATGGTGCTGCTCGGCGGCATCGAGACGGTGCTGGGCCCGATCGTCGGCGCGCTGGTGTTCAAGGCCCTGTCGATCTGGCTGATGAGCCAGACCGACTATTCGAAGCTGGTGCTCGGCGCCGCCATCGTGTTCATCGTGCTCGCCTTCCCGAAGGGCATCGTCGGCACGCTCGGCGACTGGCGGGCGCGCTTCGAGGCCGGGCGCGCGGCGCGCCGCGCCGCCACGTCGGCGCCCGCACCGTCAGACGCCGTCATCAAGGAGGCGCAGCCGTGACCCGCCTGCTCGAGGTCGAGAGCCTCTCGAAATCCTATGCCGGCGTGCAGGCCGTGCGCGACGTCTCCTTCGAGCTCGATCGCGGCGAGATCCTCGCCCTGATCGGCCCGAACGGCGCCGGCAAGAGCACCTGCTTCAACATGCTCAACGGCCAGATCCGCCCCGATGCCGGCACCATCCGGATCGACGGCGAGCCGACCGTCGGCAAGCCGCCGCGCGCCGTGTGGCGCATGGGCGTCGGCCGCACCTTCCAAATCACCGCGACCTTCGCGTCGATGACGGTACGCGAGAACGTGCAGGTCGCGCTGCTCTCCCACGCGCACGCGCTGCGCCGCTTCTGGGGCAGCGCCGCCAAGGACGCCGACGAGGCGGACCGCCTGCTCGGGCTGGTCGGCATGGGCGCCTATGCGGAACGGGCCGCCGCCGAGCTCGCCTACGGCGACCTCAAGCGGCTCGAGCTCGCGATCGCGCTCGCCAACCGGCCGAGGCTCCTGCTGATGGACGAGCCGACCGCCGGCATGGCGCCGAAGGAGCGCATCGAGCTGATGCGGCTCACCGCCGAAATCGCCCGGCGCGAGGGCATCGGCGTCCTGTTCACCGAGCACGACATGGACGTGGTGTTCGAGCACGCCGACCGTCTGATGGTGCTGTCGCGCGGCATGCTGATCGCCGAGGGACCGCCCGCCGAGGTCCGGCGCGACCCGCAGGTGCAGGCCATCTATCTCGGCGAGGGCCTCGTCTACGACGCCCGCCACCAGGATGGTGCGGCCGGCGCCGCCGCGGCGAAGGGGACGCACTGATGACCGAACGTCCGCACACGTCGCAGCTCGACGTCGTCAAGCTCAACGCCTTCTACGGCCAGGCTCACATCCTGTTCGACGTCGAGTTCTCGGTGCATACCGGCGAGGTCGTCGCCCTGCTCGGCCGCAACGGCGCCGGCAAGTCGACCACGTTCCTGTCGATCATGGGCATGGTGGCCCGGCGCACCGGCACGGTGTGGTTCGACGCCGAGGAGGTGACGGACCTGCCGACCTACGAGATCGCGCGGCGCGGGCTCGGCTTCGTGCCGGAGAACCGTCGCATCTTCTCGGATCTCACCGTCGAGGAGAACCTGATGGTCGGGCGCCAGAAGCCGCGCGAGGGCGCGCCGACCTGGGAGCCCGAGAAGCTCTACACGCTGTTCCCCAACCTCGCCGAGATGCGCAAGCGTCCCGGCGGGCGGATGAGCGGCGGCGAGCAGCAGATGCTCACCATCGCCCGCACCCTGATGGGCAATCCGTCGCTGGTGCTGCTCGACGAGCCCTCCGAAGGCCTCGCCCCGAAGATCGTCGAGCAGATGGCAGCCGCCATCCTGGCGATGAAGAAGGAAGGCCTGTCGATCCTGCTCTCCGAGCAGAACCTGCATTTCGCGCGGCTGATCTCCGATCGCGCCGTGATCATCGAAAAGGGCCGCGTGCAGTTCACCGGCACGCTGGCCGAGCTCGAGGCGCGCCCCGATGTGCGCGATGCCTATCTGGCCGTGTGAGGACGGCGACGGCGGAGCGGTCGCAGCATCGCTGAGTGTTCAGCGGATCCGCCGATCCGCCTTTGGCCGGGGCCACCCCCCTCCCCACCCCTCCCCCACAAGGGGGGAGGGAGCAGGCTGCGGCAAATCGCGCGTCTGCACAATACTCGGGTACGATCGTTCGAAAGCAGAAAACCGCGCGGCTCCAGCGTTCCCTCCCCCCTTGTGGGGGAGGGACAGGGAGGGGGGTGAGCCCCGGCGGACAGCGCGTGTCGTTCCAGGAACGCAACGCGGCAGCTCACGCGGCCGCGCTGCTCGGAAAACCTCACTTCTCCGCGAACGCCTTCTCGATCACGTAGTCGCCGGGCTCCCCGGTGTTGCCCTCGACGAAGCCCATGCCCTCCAGGATCGGCGTCATGTCGGCGAGCAGCGCCGGGCTGCCGCACATCATCACCCGGTCGCGCACCGGATCGAGCGCCGGCAAGCCGATGTCGGCGAAGAGCTTTCCGGACGTGATCAGATGGGTGATGCGGCCACGATTGCGAAACTCCTCGCGCGTGACCGTGGGATAGTAGATGAGCTGCTGGGAGATCATCTCGCCCAGGAACTCGTCCTCCGGCAGCTCCTCCTCGATCTTCTGCCGGTAGGCGAGCTCCGCGACGGTGCGCACGCCGTGGATCAGCACCACCTTCGCGAACCGCTCGAACGTCTCGGGATCCCGGATCGTCGACATGAAGGGCGCGAGGCCGGTGCCGGTGGCGAGCAGATAGAGCGTCGCGCCCGGCTTCAGATTGTCGATCACCAGCGTGCCGGTCGCCTTGCGGCCGATGACGATGCGATCGCCCGGCCGGATCTGCTGCAGCCTCGAGGTGAGCGGGCCGTTCGGCACCTTGATCGAGAAGAAGTCGAGCACGTCGGCATAGTGCGGCGAGGCGATCGAGTAGGCGCGCAGGAGCGGCCGCCCCTCGCCCGGAAGCCCCAGCATCACGAACTGGCCGCTCTTGAAGCGGCAGCCGGGATCGCGCGTCGTCGAGAAGCTGAAGAGCCTGTCGGTCCAGTGGTGAACGTCGAGGACCTGCTCTTCGAAGAAGTTGCTCATGGGTCGAACCTTCGAGGAATTCCAGGAAGCCGGGAGTTCCGGTCGCCGTCTTGGCGGCCGACATTCGTTAGTGTACTAACAATATGACGGAGCCGCGGCGGCCTTGTCAACGGCCCGAAACGGCCGGATACCGGGCGAAGCGTGGTCCGTCCAGCAACGAGGAGAAGAAACCATGGCTCACGACGCGCCGGCGGGACCGAGCGGTCCCACCAAGCTGGTCATCCGCAACATCGGCCTTCTCTTGTCGGGTGCGCTGGAGAATCCGATCCTCGACGCCGATACGGTCGTGGCCGTGGACGGGCGCATCTCGGCGATCGGCAAGCTGAAGGACGTCGACGTCGAGGGTGCGACCACCGTGGTCGACGCCAACGGCACCGTGCTGGCGCCGGGCCTGATCGACAGTCACGTGCACCCGGTCGCGGGTGATTGGACGCCGCGCCAGAATCAGCTCGGCTGGATCGATTCCACACTGCACGGCGGCGTCACCACCATGATCTCGGCCGGCGAGGTGCACACGCCGGGCCGGCCGCGCGACATCGTCGGCCTCAAGGCGATGGCGATCACGGCGCAGCGCTGCTTCGATGCGTTCCGGGTCGCAGGCGTGAAGCTGCACGCCGGCGCGCCGGTGCTGGAGCACGGCATGACCGAGGAGGACTTCAAGGAGCTCGCCGCCGCCGGCGTGAGGCTCCTCGGCGAGGTCGGCCTCGGCGGCGTCAAGGACGGCAAGAACGCCCGCGAGATGGTCGCGTGGGCCCGCAAGTACGGCATCCAGTCGACCATCCACACCGGTGGTCCGTCGATCCCGGGTTCCGGCCTGATCGGCGCCGACATGGTGCTGGAGGCCGACACCGACGTGGTCGGCCACATCAACGGCGGCCACACGGCGCTACCCGACCGCGAGATCCGCTGCATCTGCGAGGGCTGCCGCCGCGGCCTCGAGATCGTCCACAACGGCAACGAGCGCGCCGCGCTCTACACGCTGCGCACCGCCCGCGAGCTGGGGCAGCTCGAGCGCGTCATCCTCGGCACCGACGGGCCGGCCGGATCGGGCGTGCAGCCGCTCGGCATCATCCGCATGGTGTCGATGCTGTCCGCGCTCGGCGAGGTGCCGGCCGAGATCGCCTTCTGCTTCGCCACCGGCAACACGGCCCGCATGCGCGCCCTCGACGTCGGCCTGATCGAGACCGGCCGCGCCGCCGACTTCGTGCTGATGGACAAGGCCCAGCACTCGGCCGGCAAGGACTTCCTCGAGTCGATCCAGCTCGGCGATCTGCCCGGCATCGGCATGACCGTCATCGACGGCATCGTGCGCACCGGCCGCAGCCGCAACACTCCGCCCGCGACGAAGGTGCCCGCGGTGGTGTGAGGAGGGGAGAACGGACGCGCATCGTTCCCTCTCCCCGCGTGCGGGGAGAGGGTGGCTCGCCGCGACAGCGGCGAGTCGGGTGAGGGGGCGCTTCCTCGACGCTCAGACTCGCGGCAACGCCTCCTCACCCGACATCCGCGCCGAATGCGCGAATGTCGACCTCTCCCCGCGTGCGGGGAGAGGTGAGACGGCGTGCCATGACCTTCACCGCAGCTTGGCGAGCAGGCTCATGAAGGTCTTGCGCTCGGCGGCGGTGAGCGGCGCGAGCGTCTCGTCCGAGATGGCGTGCGCCTCCTCGACGTGAGCGTCGACCAGGGCGCGGCCCTTCGGCGTGAGGTCGACGAGGCGGCGGCGGGCGTCGTCGGGGTCGAGCGCGATGTGGGTGAGGCCGCGCGCCGTGAGACGGTCGACCACGCCCTTGACGGTCGCGACATCCATGGCGGTGGCACGGCCGAGCTGATTCTGCGAGGTGGCGCCGATCTCGCGCAGCTTCGACAGCACGGCCCATTGCATCGACGTGAGATCACAACCGATCTTCTCGGCGAAGATCGCCGTATGGCGCTGGCTCACCTGGCGCAGCATGAAGCCGACCTGCTCGTCCAGGCAGTAGCTCCCCGCGCGAGACTTCGTCGCCACGACCTTCGTCATGCCCTGCCCTCGTGCTCACCTAGGCGCGTCAGCTTCCGACCGCCTCGTCCTGAGGAGCCGCCGAAGGCGGCGTCTCGAAGGACGGCAGCCGAGGTGCCGGCCCGATGGTTCGACACGCGCTCGCGGGGCGCAAGCGCGCCCCGAGCGCTCCTCACCATGAGGCCGATAAAATCAGCGCAGGCCGTCCTCGCCCTTGATCTCGGTCGTCTTCAGGCCGCCGACGCGCGGCAGCGGCCGGCCGCCCGTGGTGATCGCCACCGCGACCATGATCTCGTTGGCGCGCGGCGCATCGTTGATCGACACCTGCATGCCGTCGAAATGGCTGCGCACGAAGGCGGCGTCCTTGTGGCCGAGCGGGATGTCGAGCTCCTGGCCGGGGCCGCCGCGCTTCTTCGACGACGGGATCAGGGCCGCGCCCTTGCCGAGCGTCTTGCGCACCGGCGCGCCCATTTTCGGATGCAGCAGCGCGGCGGCGTGCTCGAGCTCGCCGTCGACGCCGACCAGCGCCGCCTTGCCGTAGCTCTCGCATTTCTCGCCCGGCACGCCGAGCGCCGCCACGGCCCTCTCGGACAAGAGCTTGCCCAGCTCCTCGCCGAAGTCGATCAGAGCTCCGAGATCCTCGACATAAATCCCCGCATACGGGTTGTCGATCACGGCGATCGCGGCGGCGCGCCGCACCGGCCGCTCGACCGCGTGGCCCATCTCGGTGAGAGTCTCGTCGACGACGGTCACCAGCTTGCGGATTTTAAGGTTCATCGCAATCCATCCCACTTCTCGATCTGATGCGCCAGCAGGCCGCCGATCCGGGCGTGCACGCGCCCGCCCATGGTCATCACCAGCACCAGCGCGATCTCGTCGGCGCGCGGCGCGTCCGGAATGCCGACCTCCATGGCATCGTAGTGCGTGCGCACATAGGATGCATTGACATGGGTGATCGGCACGTCGAGCCGGGTGCCCGGCCCGCCGACCTTCTTGGTCGACGGCACGATCGCCTTCGTGCTGCCCAGCACGTCGCGCATCGCGTAGCCGCCGGGCACGTGCCACAGGGCGCCGTGCTCCAGCTCGCCGGCCTCGCCCACGATGGCGCCCTTGCCGTAGCCCTCGATCGCTCCGGCCTCGCCGCCGAGCGAATCGAGGAGCGCCTGCGCGAGCGACACGCCGAGCGGCTCGAGGTCCTTCATGAAGAAGGCGATGTCCTCGACATAGCGTCCGGCGAACGGATTCGCGATCACGGCGATCGCGGCGCCGCGCTTGATCGTGCGACCCGTGACCGGACCGCCTTCGTGGAAGATCTCCTCCACGGTGACGAGACGCTTTCTCACCAGAACTTCGGCCATGAACGATTGCCCTGTCAAATGTTGCACGATTGATCGGAGATCGCCGACCGCAGAAACGGGCCCACGGGGCGGGTCGTGCCCTGAAGGTGGAGCGCGGCGGCGACGATCAGATTCTCGGCGCGCAGCTGTTCCGCGATCGCGACGCCCGCGTCGAGCGCCGCGTCGATCTCCGGTTGCGCCAGCGGCGGCACGGCACGGGTGACCAGACGATCGCCGAGGTCACTGTCCGGCTGGATGTCGCGCGCCGGCAGGCGGACGATGCCGGGATGCGCGATGTTCACCGCATTGGCCACGACGGTCGCGGCCGCGTCGGCGCTCGCGGCATCGCGTGCCAGGATCGTGACGGCATCGGCGATGCCGAGCGAGAAGCTGCGGCCACCCGCGCCCGACGTCGCGATGCCGCGCACCGGATCGTCCGCCGTGATCTCGGCCGTGCCGAAGATCGTCGGCTGATCGGGCCGGTCGACCAGGCCAGTCGTGAAGCGGGTGCCGGGCGTCAGATGGAGCGCGATGTCGCCGCCGTTGTTGACATACGCCCGCGCGAGCCCGGCACCCGCAACCGAAACCATCGCATCGAGAATCTCGTCCGCCACGCTGCCGGCCACGGCCGCCATCGGCGTAATGAAGATTTTGTCCGAGTACGGCCGCACGGCGGCAGTCATGCGGCGCGCGACGGGGCTGATCAGACCGCCTTCTGACTCGTCGCAAGAGCCCCCCACCCCCGGTGCGCAGCGCGCCGGGGGGCGAGGGAAAGACTCACGGCGGTCGTGATTTCGTTTCGACACCGGCCGTCGCAGCGCCGGCAGCTCCTCGCACAACGCGTCGAGCAGGCCGGTCAGACGTTGCAGGGCCGCGCGATACGCGACCTCGACGACCTCGCGCGGTCCGAACGCCTCGATGATCAGGTCGATCGGCCCATCCTGCAGATGCAGGCGACGGCCGTCCGGCAGCAGGCGGGCGCCGGGGCGCCGCGCGTTGCCCGCCGAGACGGCCGGACCGGCCGTCATGATCGTACCCGGCCCCAGCTCGGCCCCTCGGCCGCATAGGGCCAGACATTTCCTTCGACCGGTGACACCAAGTTACTGTCGTGATCGCCGAGCGTGCCGAGACGGCGCACGTGATCCATGTGGCCGCCGAGCGCCGCGTAGTCGTCGAGCTTCAGCGTGAACTCGATCGGCGCGACGAGCGCCGGCGTCGGCACGTAGCCGAAGGCGTTGGCCGGCAGCCGCGTGACGTCGACCATGAAGGTGATGCCGCCGCCCGGCCAGACATAGACGGGCGCGCCGCCGCAGGTGACGCGGGTCAACGTGTCCTTCACCGAACGGGTGAGACGCACCGGATTCTCGGTGACGCCGGCGCGCAGCGAGCCGCCGGCGCCGGCGATGAACAGCACCGTGCAGAGTGCCGGCTCGCAGTTCTCCTTGATGCGCTCCGTGGAGGCGCGCAGCACCTCCGGCATCTCGGTCTCGACCGGTTTCAGGTTGTCGTCGAGCACGAAATAGGCGGCGTGCTCGCCCGTGGTCGAGACCATGAACAGCGTCATGCCGGGCTTCGCCACGGCCTTGTCGAACGGATCGAGGATCGACAGCGGATCCGTGATGCTGGTGCCGCCCCAGCCGGTGCCCGGATCGGCGACCTGGAAGTACCGCCCCGGCGTCGAGCGACGCCCGCGCATCTTTATGCCGGTCGGCTCGATGCCCAGGACCTTGCCCGAAGCGTGCTCCGACAGGACGCCGGTGATGTGATCGTCGACGACGACCACGTCGTCGACCTTGCCGAACCACTGCTTGGCGAAGATGCCGATCGTCGCCGAGCCGCAGCCGACCCGCATGCGCTCTTCCGGCACGCTGTTGATGATCGGCGCCTTGCCGGCTTCCACGATGATGGTCGAGCCATCGTCGATGGTCAGCTCCACGGGCTTGCCGTTGGAGAGATCGAGCAGCGCCTCGCAGGTGACGCGGCCCTCCTTCTTGGAGCCGCCGGTGAGATGATGCACGCCGCCGAGCGACAGCATCTGCGAGCCGTACTCACCGGTGGTGACGTGGCCGACGGCCTCGCCCTGTGCCCGCACGGTCGCCTGCTCGGGGCCGAGGAAGCGATCGGTGTCGACCTTCACCTTCACGCCGCAGTAGCTGAAGATCCCCTCCGTCACCACCGTGACCATGTCGACGCCGTCGACCTGGGACGAGACGATGAACGGCGCCGGCTTGTAGTCCGGATAAGTCGTGCCGGCCCCGATGGCGGTGACGAACAGCTCCTCCTCCGGCACGAGCTCGCCGGCCCACTCGCTCTTGCGCTGGTTGAACGGCACGACGCGGCCGCCGGTGTCGAGCGTGCGCTCCAGGATCACGTGCGGATCGACCCGGATCAGCTCGCCGTCGCGGTTGGCGTAGCGATCGCAGGCGCCCGACAGGCCGGGGCGGATCCAGCAGGCGACCGGACAGGCGTCACAGCGCACCTTGCGGTCGGCCGACGTCTCGGCGGACGGCTGAGGATCCTTCATCATGGCCTCGTCTCGTTCGGGGTCCGGCCGATCGGAGCGTGCGACGGCCGCCTTGAATGCGCGTGGGGGCGAGCGCGCGATGCGGCCGGACGTCGGGCGGGCATTTCATTAGTACACAAATGATCTTGCATCGCACGATCCTTGTCAAGGTCGCGGCCGGCACGAAGCTCTTTCTTGGTCGTCCCGGGGCGGCCCGCAGGGCCGAGCCCGGGACCCATAACCCCTGTCTCTCGTGGTCCACCAGCACCGGGGATATGGATTCCGGGCTCGTGGACCTGCGGTCCACGCCCCGGAATGACGGGATCCCGCGTCGCCATCCGCATCACCGCGCTCCCGCCTGGGCGCGCAACCGCGCCACCGTCGCCTCGACGTCCGTCCAGGCCGGGCGCTCCGGCGCGAACCGGCCGCGGACGTAACGCACGATCTCGGCGATCTGCCAGTCGGACATGTGGTCGGCGAAGGACGGCATGGCACCGAGCTCGCCGAGACCCTTCGGGTGGATGCCTTCGAGCATCACCCGCACCACGGTGTCCGGCGTGTCGGACTGCAGCGCCGTCACCAGTGCCAGCGACGGCTTGGTGCCGTAAAGCGCCGAGCCCTTGCCGGGCTCGTGGCAGACGGCGCACGCGCCCTCGAACATGCGTCCTCCCGGCACCGAGACGGGCGCCCTCGCCCGTGCCGCCGTGGCGGCCTCGCGAGCCGCCGCCAAGGCATCACGTTCGGCCGCGCTCCGCGGCGCGTCGCCGAGCGAGGCAAGATAATGCGCCATCGCGCGGATGTCGTCGTCGGGCAGGACCTTCAGCTCGGCGACGATCGGCGCCATCGGCCCGGCCGCGGCGCCGTGGTGGCGCGACCAGCCGGTGCGGAGATAATCGAAATACGCCGTCTCGTCCCACGGCACCGGCGCCCGGTTTTCGCGATTCAAGGCGGGAGCTTCCCAGCCCTCCGCGACACCACCGGCAAAGCGGCGGGCTCCGGTCTCCTCGGCCCCGAGAAGATTCCGTGGCGTGTGGCAGGCCGAGCAGTGGCCGAGCCCTTCGACCAGATAGAAGCCGCGGTTCCACACCTCGGACTTCGTCGGATCGGGCGTGAACGGCGCCGCCTTGTGGAACATCGTGTTCCAGAACGCCATCAGCCAGCGCTGATCGAACGGGAACGAGAACTCCGGCGCCGGGGTCGCGTTGCGCACCGCCGGCACCGACATCAGATAGGCATAGAGCGCCTGCAGGTCGGCGTCGGTGGTCTTCGCATACGACGTGTACGGGAAGGCCGGGTAGAGATGGCGGCCGTCGCGGTGCAGGCCCTCGCGCATCGCCCGCTCGAAGGCCGGATAGGACCAGGCGCCGATGCCGGTTTCGACGTCCGGCGTGATGTTGGTGGTGGTGATCACGCCGAACGGCGTGTCGAGCCGCAGGCCGCCGGCGAGCGGCGCACCGCCCTCCGCCGTGTGGCAGACGAAGCAGGCGCCGAGATGCGCGAGCACGCGGCCACGCTCGATGGTCGCCGGCGAGAACACCGACGGGTCGGGCCGCGGAATGGGCGCGATGGCGCCGCGCCACGGCAGCGTCGTCACCCCGATCGAGCCGATGGCGCCCACCGCCGCGGCGACCAGTGGCCAGACGATCGTCCGCAGCCGTGACGGCCTCTCGCGCGCCGCCACGGGTGGCAGGGCCGGTGCTGCGGCCGCCGGCGCCGGCGGGGCGACGCCGGCGGCGCGCAGGCCCGCGAGCACGCGCTCGGGCGTGAGCGGCAGCTCGCGGAAACGGACGCCGGTCGCGTCGTAGACGGCGTTGACGATGGCGGCGGCGCTCGGCACCGAGGCCGACTCGCCGACGCCGAGCGGCTCCTCGTTCGACCGCTCCACCATCATCACGTCGATCGGCGGCAGCTCGGGGAACGTCAGGAGCGGATAGGATCCCCACTCGCGGCTCGCCACCGCGACGTCCGAGAACGTCACCTCCTCCTTCAGCACCCGGCTGGTCGACTGGATGACGTTGCCCTGGATCTGATGGCGGACGCCGTCCGGATTGATCATCAGGCCGGAGTCCTGCCCGACCGTGACCTTGCTGACCGCGACCTCGCCGGTCGTGGTGTCGACCGAGACGTCGGCCACCCAGGCGGCCCAGGCGGCGCCGTAGCCGGGGAACTTCGAATGCACGTAGAGCGCATAGGCGAAGCCGCGACCGCGCCGGATGCCGCTCTCGTCCTCGCGCAGCCGGGCGCCGACGTGCGGCTCCCACTTCGCCCGCGCCGCGAGCTGCTCGACCAGATCGCGGGCGCGCTCGTCCTTCAGATAACGAAGCCGGTATTCGATCGGATCGACGCCGGCCTTCTCGGCGAGCTCGTCGATGTAGCACTCGTGCGCGAAGGTGTTGGGCAGCGCCGAGACGCCGCGCAGCCAGGAGGCGCGCACGATCGGTGCCATGTCGTGACAGACGACGCGCTTGTTGGCGAAGTCGTAGGGGCCGATCGCCGTGCGGTCGCCCATCTGCGCCACCATCGGGGTCGGCGCGACCTTCCCGGTCAACAGCAGCGGCAGCGTGTGGCAGACGTTGGAGGGATAGCGGGTCTGGAAGTCGTAGGCCGCGACCGAGCCGTCGGCGTTCAGGCCGCCGTCGACCGTCATGATCTGGCCGGCGCCCTTGGGCTCCCAGGCGTGCTCCTGATCACGGGTGAGCTGCACCCGTACCGGCTTGCCGACGGCGCGGGCGAGCAGCGCCGCGTCGGCCGTCACGTCGTCGGCACAGTTGCGGCCGTAGCAGCCGGCCGCCTCCATGCGGATCACCTCGACGGCGCTCTCCGGCAGATCGAGCAGGCTGGCGAGATCACGCCGCAGCGGCACCGGGTTCTGCGTGCCGGACCACACGCGCAGCCGCCCGTCTAAAACCTCGGCGACCGCGCAGGACGGGCCGATCGAGGCGTGCATGTGATACGGCCACACATAGGTGCGCTGCAGCCGCTCGGCCGCGCCGGCGATCGCGGCGTCGACGTCGCCCTGGTCGAGCAGCAGCCGCGGCGTCGACGGGTTCGCCGTGATGGTCGTGGCGAGATCGCCCATGTCGGGCAGCTTCGGCGTTGGTTTCCACGCGACCCGGAGCGCCCGCATCGCGGCTTCCGCGTTCTCCTCGCGCTCGGCGACGATGCCGACGAAATCCGCGATCACCACCACGGCGACGATGCCGGGGATGTGGGCGATCGAGCCCTCGTCCACACTGATCAGGCTGGTGCCGACGAAGTCGCCGGCATCGACGCCGGCATAGGGCGGCCGCACCACACGGCCGTGCAGCATGCCGGGCACGCGCATGTCGTGGACGAAGACGAGCCCGCCGGTCGCCTTCGCCGGAATGTCGACGCGGGGCTGCGAGCGGCCGACGATGCGGTGCTCGGCGACCGGCTTTATCGGCACGTCGTCGGCCAGCGCCAGCACGATGCGGTCGTCGCCGATCAGCTCGCCATAGGTGACGAAGCGGTTGTCGCCGGCTGCGGTCGCGGCGTCTGCCTCGCCCGGCGTCTGGTCGTCGCCGGCCACGGCGGCGCGGCGCCGCACCACGCCGTCCTCGACCACCAGCTCGGCCGCCGGCACGCCGAGCTTGTCCGCAGCGCGCGCGACGAGCGCATGACGGGCCTGGGCGGCGGCGCGGCGCAACGGCGGCGCCGTGATCTGGATCGTCTCGCTGGCGATGGTGGGACCCTGGTCCGGCGTCAGCGCGGTGTCGCCCAGCACCATCGAAACGCGCGCGAAGCCGACGTCGAGCTCCTCCGCCACGATTTGAGCCAGCGCCGTGCGGATGCCGGTGCCGAGATCGACATGCCCGTTGAACGCCGTGACGGCGCCGGTGGCCTCGACGATCACGAACGGCTCGAGAGTCTCGGGATCGACGGTCGCCGGGTCGGCGACTCCGACGGGCGGCTTGACCACGGCAAGGCTGCCGCAGCGCATCAGGTAGTCGGTTCGGGTGAGGCCCTGTCGCTGCAACATCAGCGCCTGCTCCGATCCGCATCTCGCCGTTGCGCACCGACGTGCTCGACGGCGCGCCGCACTGCGACGAGGATCTCCACGTGGGTGCCGCAGCGGCAGAGATTGTAACGAAGCGCCTCGCGGATCTGTTCGTCGGTCGGCTCCGGATTAGCGTCCACGAGCGCCGCCGTCGTCATGATCATGCCGTTGAGGCAGTAGCCGCACTGTGCGCCGGCCATCTCGACGAAGGCCTGCTGGACCGGATGCATCGCGTCCGGTCCGCCGAGCCCTTCCAGGGTCGTGATGGACCGGCCCGCGACATCGCCGATGTGCAGCACGCAGGCGCGCGCCGCGACGCCGTCGACCAGCACGGTGCAGCTCCCGCATTCGCCGAGGCCGCAGCCGAACTTCGGCCCGTTGAGGCCGAGATCGTTGCGCAGAACCGAAAGCAGCGGCGTCGTCCCGGGCAGCGACAAGGCATGCACGGTTCCGTTGACGTTCAGGGTGATCAGCGGGTCGCGACGCGTCATCATGTCTCGGGGCGGATGTCTCGGGTCAGGGCGTCTCGGTCGGATGTCTCGGTCGTCTCTGCTCGGGCAGGCTCTCTCGGGGTCGGTGACCGGCGCGGCGAGTCGGCGCCGCGGCCGAGCCGGCGCGGCGTCGCTCTTCATTCGTATACTAACGAAAAAGATCGTCCCCCGCGACAGTTTGTTGGTGCTGCAATGCGGTCCCTCACGAGACGTGACGAGGCCGCGAGACTGCTCTCCCGCGCGGCAGCGAGACGCGGTTTGCAGTGCAAATTGGCAGCCGACGCCCAGGGAAGAGGCACTTCCCTCGCCCGGCCCATGCGACGACGACGAGCGAGATCCCGGATGTGGTCCGGGGCGTTATCCTTCGAGGCGAGCGGAGGCGGACATGCGGACACGGCGATCGATCTTGGGCGGGCTCGCCGGCGCAGCCGCACTCGCCGTGCCACTGCGGGCACAGCCGGCCCCGCCGCCGTCCCCGCGCTCCGCACCGGAGCCGGCCGCCCGGACGATCCCGTCGACCGGCGAAGCCATACCGGCGGTCGGGCTCGGCACCTGGATCACGTTCAATGTCGGCAACGACGCCGTGCTGCGCGACGAGTGCACCGCGGTCGTCGCCGCATTCTTCGCCGCCGGCGGCCGGTTGATCGATTCGTCGCCGATGTACGGGTCGTCGCAGCCGACCATCGGCCACGCCCTCGCCAAGCTCGATCATCCCGCGGCGCTCTTCTCGGCCGAGAAGGTCTGGACCTCCTCGGCGCGAAACGGCCGGCCGCAGATCGACCAGTCGCTGCGCCTCTGGGGCGTGCCGCGCTTCGATCTCGTGCAGGTGCACAATCTGCTCGCCTGGGAGGCGCACCTCGACACGCTGCTCGACATGAAGGCGCAGAAGCAGCTCCGCTACGTCGGCATCACCACGTCGGAGGGCCGCCGTCACGCCGAGATCGAGGCCGTGATGTCGGGGCGCCCGATCGACTTCGTGCAGGTCACCTACAACCCGGTCGACCGCGAGGTGGAGCGCCGCATCCTGCCGCTCGCCCGCGAGCGCGGCATCGCCGTCATCGTCAACCGCCCGTTCCGGGAGGGCGAGCTGACGCGCCGACTGGCGCAGCACCCGCTGCCCGCCTGGCCCGCCGAGATCGGGGCGGCGAGCTGGGCGCAGCTCGTCCTGAAGTTCATCGTCTCGCACCCCGCCGTGACCTGCGCGATTCCCGCGACGACCAGGGTCGACCATGTCCGCGAGAACCTCGCCGCGGCCGCCGGGCCGCTGCCCGAGGAGCCTTTGCGGCGGCGGATCGCCGAACAGCTCGGGCGGTTGTGATGTCCGAGTGGTGGACCTACGGCGTTTCCGATTTCCTGATGTTCTCGCCCCGCGTCTACGACCGTCTGTTGGCGGCGACCAACGCGGCGCTGTGGCCGGCCCATGTCGGTACGATCCTGCTCGGCCTCGCCGCCGCCGGCCTGGCCGTGTCGCCACTCCGCGCCGGCGCCCGCGCCGCCCTCCTCGTGCTCGGCCCGCTCTGGATCGTCGTCGCCTGGGTGTTCCTGTGGCAGCGCTACGCGACCATCAACTGGGGCATGCTGTATGCCGCCCCGGCCTTCGCGTGTCAGGGGCTGGCGATGGTCGTCGCCGGCGTGCTGCCGGTCGTCGAGGGACGGCGGCCGCCCGAGCCCGCGGCGATCGCCGCGGCCGTCCTCGCCGCGGCGATCGTGCTCGGCTGGCCGCTGCTCGGGCTGGCGGCCGGACGCCCGCTCGGCACCGGCGAGACCTTCGGCCTGTTCCCGGATCCGACGGCGCTCGTCACCCTCGCGATCCTGGCGTCGCTGCGTGGCGGGCTGCGAGTCGTGCTGATGATCGTGCCGCTCGCATGGGTGCTGGTGGCGACTGCGACGCTCTACACGCTGGGGGCCTGGACCTGGATCGCCGTGATCGCCGCGGCGGCGAGCGCCGTCGCGCTCGCGCTCATCGGGCCGAGACGGCCGTCGTCTCGCCGATCGTGAACCCGGAGAACTCCGTCGCGAGCCGCGCGGCCGCCTCCAGGTCGGAGGCCGCGCTCGCATGGATCACGAACAGCGGATCGCCGCGACCGACCGCGTCACCGACACGGGCGCGCAGATCGATGCCGGCGCTCTTGTCGAGCGGCGCGCCGGCCACCCGAGCGATGCCTGCCACGGCGAAGCCGTCGATGTCGCTCACGACACCGGCCCGCGACGCGACCACGGTATGGGTGATCCGACCGGGCCGCACCGGCTCGCGCGCCCCCTGCGCCACGATGATCCGGTCCAACGCCTCACGGGCGGCGCCGGAGGCGAGCAGGTCCTCGGCGCGCCGGCGCGCCGCGTCGCGGTCGCCCAGGGCCGGATCCCAGGCGAGGATGCGGCTGGCGAAGTGCAGCACCTTGTCGCGCAGATCCGCCGGCGCCTCGGGATTGCTCTCCAGCACCCGGATCACGTCGCGCGCTTCGAGCGCCGGCCCGATGCCGCGGCCGATCGGCGCCGTACCATCGGTCGGCACCGCCTCGACCGCGAGGCCGAGGCCCGCGCCGACGCGCTCGAACAGCCGCGCCAACGTGGTCGCCTCGACCAGGCTCTTGATTCTCGCGCGCGGACCATAGGGCAGATCCACGACCACGTGGGTCGCCCCGGCGGCGAGCTTCTTCGACAGGATCGAGGCCACCGACCAGCGCGTCGACTCGAGGCCGAGCGGCCGCGTGATCGCGTTCATCACGTCGTCGAGGGTCGAGTGGTTGAGGCGCCCGTTCCAGGCGACGCAGCCGCGCGCCGTCTCCACCACGCGACGCACGTCGTCGGCGTCGAGATCGACGCGCGCCAGCGTCTCCATCGCATCCGCCGTGCCGGCCGCCGACGTGATGGCGCGCGACGAGGTCTTCGGGATCGCGAGGCCGTGCGCGGCGACGATCGGCACCAGCACCATGGTGACGCGCGAGCCCGGGATGCCGCCCATCGAATGCTTGTCGGCGACGATCGGCTCGCCCCATGCGATGCGCGAGGCGAAGCGCGCCCGCACCTTGGCGAGCGCCAGAACTTCGTCGTCGTCGAGCCCGCGATCGGCGGCGACCAGGAAACCCGCGACCTCGCTGTCAGGATAGCGCCCCTCGACGATGTCGCCGACGACGCGCGCATACTCGGCTTCGTCGAGCGTTCCGCCGCGGATCTTCTTGCGCAATGCCGTGCGACTGGCGGGAGTCGGCGTGCGGGTGAGGACGACGGGCGTACCCTCGGGCAGACCGAGCCTGTCGAACACCTCGCGGGTCAGGCCGACGCTGTCGGCCGGTAGCGTGCCGGGCTCGGCGATCGCCACCTCGGCGCGCACACTGCGGCCACGCGCGGCGAGGTCGATGCGGCCGGGACCGAGATAATCGTCGGCGCGCACCGTCGCGCAGTCGCGCGGCAGCACGGCGAGCGCCCGCTGCCCGGCCGCGATCGGCAGCCGGCCGAGCCGCAGCCGCACCGTCTGGGCCTCGAGGGCCGCCACGAAGCGCTCGATGCCGACCGCGGGGGTCCCGTCGTTGGCGACCCGCACCACGGTCGCGGCCTCCGGAAATGGCGGCGTCGTGCGGTCGAGCCGCGCTCTGATCACGTCGGCGCTCTCGCGCCCGCGCGCGGCGAGACGCTGCGCGAGAATGTCGGGCGGCGTCGTGATCTCGACGACGACGAGATCCGGCAGGCGGGCGAGCAGCTCCGCCACCACGGCGCGCGAGCCGTTGGCGACGACGTGGACGCCGCGGGCGAGATCGTCGAGACAGCTTGCCGGCACGCCGTAGCGGAGCCCGTGCGCCTCCCAGTCGATCAGGAAGGCGCCCTCGCTCTTCATCGTCGCGAAGGTCGCGTCGTCGACGGCCTCGTGCGCCTCGCCGCCGGCATCGGCCGGGCGCGTGATCACACGCCGGGCGAAGACGAAACGGCCGGTGTCGGCGAGCGCCGCGCGGGCGCCGTCGAGCAGCGTGTCCTTGCCCGAGCCGCTCGGCCCGACGACGAAGAAGAGAAGGCCGGAAGTCATGATCTTTGGCTCTGCGCACGTGGATCGATGGAGGAGACCGTCTCACCTCTCCCCGCTGTGCGGGGAGAAGTCGACGTCCGCGCGTCCAGCGCGGAGGTCGGGTGAGGGGTCGTTCCCGTATCCACGAAAGGCCCCCTCACCCCCACCCTCTCGCCGCGCGCGGGAAGAGGGAGCGCCGACGCTGTACCTCTATGACGACGGCATCGAGATCGCGCATCGTCCGAACCTCCCTCACGCCTCGTCGAGGCCGATGTCGACGGCCGGAGCGGCCTGGGTGATCTTGCTGGTGGAAATGTAGTCGACGCCGGTCTCGGCGATGGCCTTGATGGTGTCGAGCCGGATGCCGCCCGAGGCTTCCAGCGGCACGCGACCGGCCACCATCGCCACCGCCTCGGTCATGTCCTCGCACGACATGTTGTCGAGCATGATCACGTCGGCACCGGCGGCGAGCGCCTCGGAGACCTGCTCCAGGCGATCGCACTCGACCTCGATCTTGGTCAGCGTCGGAAGCTTCGTCTTGGCGCGCGCGACGGCCGGGGCGATGCCACCGCACACCGCGATGTGGTTGTCCTTGATCATCACGCCGTTGTCGAGGCCGAGCCGGTGGTTGAGGCCGCCGCCGCAGGTCACCGCGTGCTTCTCGATCATGCGCAGGCCCGGCGTGGTCTTGCGGGTGTCGATCAGGCGCGCCTTGGTGTGCGAGATCATCGCGACGTAGCGGGCCGTTTCGGTGGCGATCGCCGACATGTGCTGGACGATGTTGAGCGCCGTGCGCTCGCCGGTGAGGATGCCGCGCGCTGGCCCCTTCACGGTCATCAGAATCGCGCCCTTGCCGACCACGTCGCCGTCCTTCACCGTCACGTCGATCGCGAGCCGCGGCTCGTAGCGACGGAACACGGCGGCGGCGATCTCGATGCCGGCGACCGTCATCGGCTGGCGGGCGTTCATGGCGAAGTGCCCCTCCTCGTCCGGCTCGATCATCGTCTGGGCCGTGAGATCGCAGTAGCCGATGTCCTCGGTCAGCCAGAGATCGATCAGGCGCGCGACGGCAAAGCTGTCGTACATGGTCGTACCTTTCGAACGAGTCGATGTCAGCGGTGTGAACGCACCGCCCGGACGCGGCGCGGAGCGCGCCGAGGAGCGGTCCGGCGGACGATATCGTGATCTAGTGGCGCCATGCCCGATCGAGCATCAGCAGCATCGCATTGACGACGAGCGCGACGACGGCGAGCAGCAGCGCGACGGCGAGCACGGTCGGCATGTCGCCGCGCTCCATCGCATGCATGACCATGTAGCCGAGCCCGTTGCGCGAGGCGAACATCTCGCCGATCAGCACGCCGAGCAGGCAGAGCGAGACGCCGAGCCGCGCCCCCGTGATCACCTCGGGCAGGATCGCCGGCAGCACCACGGTGAGCGAGGTCTGCCAGGGCGTCAGCCCCATCACGGCGGCGCTGCGGCGATAGACCGGCTTCATCTGGAGGATCGCGTTCATGGTGAACAGCGTCAGCGGGATCATGCCGTGCATGATGCCGAAGGCGATGCGGGCCGAGATGCCGAGCCCGAAGATCAGCAGCACGACCGGATAGAGCGTCACCTTGGGCAGCGAGTAGAGATTGACCAGGATCGGCTCCGAGACGACGCCGGCGGTGCGGTTCATGCCGAGCAGGATGCCGAGCGCGATCCCGCCGATCGTCGAGAGCACCACGGCGACCGCGAAGGCGCGCGCCGTCTCGGCCGCCTGATCCCAGAACTCCACCTCGCCGAGCAAGCCGACGAGCCGCACCAGCGTCGTCACCGGGGACGGCAGGCCCGTGTTGGCGACGGCGAGATGCAGCGCCTCCCAGGCGAGCAGCAGGACGCCGAGCACGGCGGCGGGGCCGAGCACGTTCTTCATGTCGACGCCCCCGCCGTCATCGCCGCAACCGCGCCTGCAGGCGCCGGTCGACCGCATCGAGCGCCGTGTTGACGACCGTGACGAGCAGCACGATCAGCAGCATCAGGCCGTACATCTCGCGATTGTTGAAGTTGTTGTAGGCGTAGGCGATGGCGTAGCCCATGCCGGCGCCGGACAGGATGAACTCGGATGCAATGACGCCGATAAAGGCGTAGGCGACCGAGAGCTTCACGCCGGTGAACAGATACGGCATCGCCGCCGGCAGACTGATCTTGAAGGCGCGCTCGATCGGCCCCAGGCGCATGATCAGCGCCGTCTTGCCGAGCACCCGGGGGATGCGATCGAGGCCGGTCAAGGTCGCCGAGATCATCGCGACGACGGCGAGCAGCACGGCGATGGCGATGATCGCCGACGGTCCGACGCCGAACAGGATGATGAAGACCGGGTAGAACATGAAGGTCGGCACCGCATAGTAGCTGGCGAGCAGCGGCTCGACGGCGCTGCGCACCAGCGGCAGCGCGTGGATCACGGCGCCGACCAGGAAACCGAGCACGACGGCGAGCACCGCCGCGGCCGCGACGCTGCGCAGGCTGATCAGGATGTCCTTCCAGTGCGTGCCGGAGACCAGAATGTCCCACAGGCTCGTCGCCATGGCGGACGGCGGGATCATCACGGACGCCGGAATCCAGTCGATCCGACAGGCGAGCTCCAGCGCACCGACGGCGGCTGCGACGACGAGAAGCCTGATCCAGCCTTCGCGGGTCATCGCCTCAACCATCGCGCAGATGCTTGAGGGACTCGGTGCGCAGCTTCTCCCACAGATGACCGGTGAGATCGCCGAAGCGCGGATGCGAGACGATGCGGCTGTCGCGGTCGACCTCCCAGCCGGTCTCGAGAATGTCGATGAACACGCCGGGGCGCGCCGACATGACGCCGACGCGGTCGGACAGCATCGCCGCCTCGTCGAGCGCATGCGTGATCAGGAGCACGGTCGCCGAGGTCTCGCGCCACAGCCGCAGGAGCTCGTCGCCCATCAGCAGGCGGGTCTGCTGGTCGAGCGCACCGAACGGCTCGTCGAGCAGGATCAGGCGCGGCTGCATGACGAGCGTGCGGGCGATGCAGACGCGCTGGCGCATGCCGCCGGAGAGCTGCGCCGGATAGGCGCCGGCGAACTGCTTGAGGCCCATGAAGCCGACCGCGTAGTCGACGCGCCGGGCGATCTCGGCCGCGTCGACGCCGGCCCGACGGAGCCCGAACGCGACGTTGTCCGTCACGCTGAGCCAGGGGAACGACGCATCCTCCTGGAACACGACGCCGACGCCGGCCGGCACGCCGTCGATCGGCCGTCCTTCGAACTCGGCCGTGCCTTCCGTCGGCTTCGACAGGCCGGCCAGCACGTCGAGCAAAGTCGACTTGCCGCAGCCCGACGGCCCGACGACGGAGAAGAACTCGCCGCGGCGCAGATCGAGATCGATGGGCCCGAGCGCGTGGACGCACTTCGCCGTGCCGGGCTTGCCGAACACCCGCGTGACACCGGTCAGGCGGGCGTGATGATCGTCGGCGTCCGACACGGGGGCGATCTCGACGAGTGCCGCGAGGGTCATTTTTTGCCCTGGATGGACGCGGGCAGGAACGCCGGGTCGAGCAGCTTGGACCAGTCCACCGGCCCGGTGACCTCGCCGATCAGGCGCAACCCGTCGATGGTGCGATCGAGCTCGGCCTGGTTGAACTCGCCGACGCTCCACATGCGCGGACCCAGCATGTTGTCGACCGCGATCTTGGCGATGGCCGGCTCCAGCTTGAACGCCTTGCCGACGATCTCGGCCGCCTTGGCCGGATCGGCGTAGAGCGCTTCGACGCCGGCGGCGCGGCCGGCGATGATCGCCTTGAGCTTCTCCGGGTTCTTCTTGGCGAAGGCGCGGGTCGTGATGCCGACCGAGGTGGTCATCGGCGGCAGCAACTTGCCGTAGTTGACCACGGTGCGATACTTCGCGGCCCGGATGATCGACAGTGGCTCGATCAGCGCGGCGGCGGCGACGGCACCCTGCTCCAGCATGGTGAGGCCGTTGACGTAGCCGCCGGAGGCGACGCGCTCGACCTTGGAGGCGTCGACGCCCTCCTGCTTGAGGGCCATCAGGAGCAGCATCTCCGAGACGCCCTTGGGCGACGTGATGGCGACCTTCTTGCCTTCCAGATCCTTGAGCGACTTGATCGGCGAATCCGGCATCGTCACCAAGGACGCCTCGGCGGTCGAGCGCGTGCCGGTGTTCACGATGATCACGTCGAGCCCCTGGCGCTGCGCCGCGAGCGCGGCCGCGATCGCCACGTCGCCGTATGGCGTCTCGCTGGCGAGCAGGTTGCGCACCGTGGTGCCACCGCCGCCCGAGCCGATGATCGAGGTGATGTCGATGCCGGCCTTCTTGAACAGCCCCTCCGACATGGCGACCGCGTAGGGCGCGCCGTACATGCTGGTGCCCCACTGCGTCACCGAGATCTCGTCGGCGAGCGCCGGAGCGGCCGGGACGACCGCGCCGAGCGCCGCGCCGGACAGTCCGGCACAGATCACGAAGGCCCGAAGAGTTTGCTTGAACGACATCGCCGGTCTCTCACGGTGGGGGTTTCAGGCCGCGGAACCTCTCGGTCCGCTCACTCCGTCGTCTGGTACAGAAGGCGTTTGCACAGAAGGCGTCTGGACCAGCAGGCTTCTCGAACAGCGGGCGTCTGGAACTGCAGGTCCGACAAGATGCGTTTGGAACAGTGTACTCACTATACGGGGCGATGCGCCGCGACAACCGGAATGTCGACCTGCGCTCTTTCATAATTTGTGCATCGCATGATGCCGCGTCGAGCAATGCGGCGCGAATTCGTTCAATTGGGAAGCGCCCGCGCGACTTGTGTCGGGTGAAGAGTGTACACTACTGTCGGTATCGAGCGGACCCCGCGGAAGAGGCTACGGCGACACATGACATACAAGGATCGAAAGGCTCGATCGGACGTCGCCGGTGCCGCGACCGCGTTGCGATCCGCGGCACGCGGGCGCGGCCGTGCCGCACGGCCCGACGCGGCGGCGGCGCGCTCCGCGCCTCCCCTCGCGGCCACCGCGGCGTCCCGCCCCTACGACTTCCGCGAGCAGATCGGGCATCTGCTGCGGCGCGCCTACCAACGCCACGTCGCCATCTTCCAGCAGAACGCCGCGGACGCTCAGCTCACCGCCGTGCAGTTCGTCACCTTGTGCACCCTGCGAGAGCGCGGACCGAGCTCGCAGAGCGAGCTGGTACGCGCGACCGCGGTCGACCAGGGCACTATCCGGGGCATCATCGAGCGGCTGACCGCGCGCCGCCTGGTGGCGATCACGACCGACGGCGACGATCGCCGCAAGGTGATCGTCCATCTCACGGCCCGCGGTTCGGCGATGATCGATCGCATGGTGCCGAGCGCGCATCACATCACCGAGCTGACGATGGGAGACCTCGCGCCGGTCGAGCGCGTCGCGCTCGTCCATCTCCTGCGCAAGATGACGGGCGACACGGCCGGCCCCTGACCGGGCGACCCGTGCGTGGTCGCCCGTCATCCGCGGCCGTCGCGGCGGCCGATCGATCCGTCCATGGAGGCCGCTCCCACGCGGCCGCCCCGTTTCCTCCCGCGCGGTTCCATGCCACAAGGCGCGCGCAGCAGGAGGATGGCATGTCGGCAGCGCCGCGCCGCCGCGTTCGCCGGGGCGAGCCGATCCCGGTGTGGCGGCAGATCGAGATCGACCTGACATTCGAGATTCGCACCGGCTTCTTCGGCCCGGGAGACCGGCTACCGTCCGAATCGGAGCTGGCGAAGGCCTACGGTGTGCACCGGCACACCGTGCGGGTCGCGCTCGCCCGGCTCGCAGACGAGGGGCTCGTCGTCGCCCGTCAGGGCAAGGGCGTGTTCGTAGCGCGGCGGCCGGTCGAGTACGCGGTGACGCGCGAATCGAAGTGGAGCGAGTTCGAGCAGCGCCTCGCCGCGCGACCCGACGGCAAGCTGCTGCGGTCCTCGCGGCGCACCGCGAACGCCGAGCTCGCCGCCCTGCTCGCGATCGCGCCGGGGAGCGAGCTCCTGGTGCTCGAGTCGCTGCGGCGCGCCGGTCCGGGTGTGTCGGCCTACTGCTACCACGTGTTCGAGCACGCCCGCTTCGCCGGCGTCGACGAGGCGTTCCGTCGCTTGCGCAGCTACACGCCGGCGCTCGCCGAGCTCGGCCATCCGGAGTTCTTCCGGACCAGGACCTGGATCGACGGCCGGCTGCCGCGTGCCGACGAGGCGCGGGCGCTGGCCGTCGGCTCCGATACGCCCGTCATGGTGATGAGCTACATCGACGCCGGGCGCGACGGCGCGCCGATCCTGTTCGGGTCCGCCGTGGTGCCGGCCGGGCGGCTGCGGTTCCGGGTCGACAGCCCTTGAGCCGCGCTGGGAGCGCTCCGGTGTCACATCCCCGTCAGCTTGTCCAAATAACCTAGACAAGTTGCCCGGCCGTCGATGCGCCACGGGGTCCGCGGGCCCGGTGCCGTCCGCCTCCGGGCCCGCCGATCCGGAGAGACCGAGCCCATGTTGAACCGCCGCCGCTTTCTCGCCACCACGGCCGCCGTCGGAGCCACGCTGGCCGCCCCGGCCGTGCGCGCGCAGTCGCGCCAGACCATCAAGATCGGCCTCGCGCCCCAGCAGGCAACCCAGGCCGAGACCCGCAAGGTGTGGGAGCCGATCTACAAGATCGTCGCCGACCGCATGGGGGTCGGGCTCGAGCTGACCGTCGCCAACGACTGGGCCGGCATCTCGGTGGCGCTGGCGAGCGAGCAGATCGACGCCACCCAGATGGGGCCGTGGGGCTACGTGCTGGCGCGCGCCAAAGGCGAAGCGCGCATCGCCTGCACCATGCTGGTGAACGGCGAGCCGACCTATCGGGCCGTCATCGTCGCCCGCCCCGGGCTGAAGATCGAGAAGTGGCCCGACGACGCGCGCGGCCTCTCGATGCAGATGCTCGACGTCGGCTCCACCACCGGCTGGATGGTGCCGACCCACTGGTTCCGCCAGCGCGGGCTCGAGCCCAAGACCTTCTTCGGCCGCTACGCCGAGGGCGCCTCGGCGGCCGCCGCCCAGGTCGCCGCCGCCAACGGCCAGGTCGACCTCGCCACCGGCTGGGACATCCACCGCAACACGATGATCCGCAACGGCACGATCAAGGCCGACTCCAACACCGTGGTGTGGCAGTCCGATCCGCTGCCGAACGAGGTCGTCGCGGTGCGCCGCAGCTTCCCCGAGGAGATGCGGGTCGCGTTGCGCGACGCGCTGGTCGGCCTCACGGACGAGCAGAAGAAGCTGCTGCCGTGGCCCTACACGGGCTTCGTGCCCGGCACGCACGCGCCCTACGAGGTGCTGGAGAAGATGGGCCGCGAGCTCGGCGTGCTGAAGGCGTAGAGCCCCGTCCGCCGCGCTCCCCTTTCCGCTCATGCCCGCGCAGGCGGGCATCCAGGAGCGTCGTGCCGTGCCGCTCCCGGGTCCCCGCGTTCGCGGGGACGAGCGGACATCGGGACCGATCCATCCGGTCCGGTCCGACGTGACTTGAATCGGGTCCGCGGGAAACGGACGAGCTTCGAGCCCGGCATGCCGCGCCGGAGCCGACATGATCATTTCAGGAGTCTCGGCTTGACCGACCATCCCGTCCGCGGCGCCGACGGCCGTTATCTGGAACCGCGGATCGATCCGTTCTCCCGCACCGTCGTGGTGCGGGCACTGGTGCTGCTGGGGCTCGCCGTCGCCTTCGCCTTCTGCCTGAAGCTCGCCGAGGTGAACCCGGCCGCGCTCGCCCGCGGCTTTCCGCGTCTCCTCGAATGGGCGTCGAAGGGCTGGCCGCCCTATCTCGACGATCTCGACGTGTTCGCCTGGCGGGCCGTCGAGACCGTGGCGATCGCGACGGTCGGCACGGCCGCCGCGACCCTGATCGCCTTCCCGCTCGCCGTGTTCGTCGCCCGTAACGTCACGCCCTCGCCGCTCTTGTCGTTTCCGGTGCGCTGGGTCGTCAACACATTCCGGGCGATCGACACGGTGGTGTTCGCGCTACTGTTCGTCACCGCGGTCGGGCTCGGGCCGTTCGCCGGCGTGCTCGGGATGATCGTCCACTCGGTCGGCGTGATCACCAAGCTGTATGCCGAGGCGATCGAGACGATCCCGAACGCACCGCTCGAGGCGGCCGCCATGTCGGGCGCCAACCGCACCAAGATCGTCAGCTACGCGATGCTGCCCTCGGTGCTGCCGAGCCTCGCCTCGGTGTCTCTCTACGTGTGGGAGGCGAACGTGCGCACCTCGACGATCCTCGGCATCGTCGGGGCCGGCGGCATCGGCATCGAGATCAAGGCGGCGATCGACCTGCTCGACTTCCAGAAGCTGCTCACCCTGTCGGTCATCGTGCTGATCATGGTGACGGTGATCGACCAGCTCTCGGCCTGGCTGCGCCGCCGGCTGGTGTGAGGACGCCCATGACCGCCCATCCGCATCTGCCGCTCGCCGCCCTCGCGCTCGACGCTCCCGCGTCGCTGGCCGCGGCAGCGGCTCGGCCCGACCCGCTCACGCGGGACGAGGCCGCCGCCTTCGCGCTGCGACACGTGACGAAGCGCTATCGTGAGACGACGGCGCTCGACGATGTGTCCTTCGCGGTGCGGCCGGGCGAGCTCGTCGCGCTGGTCGGTCCGTCGGGCGCCGGCAAGTCGACGGTCTTCCGCGCGCTGACCCGGCTCGTCACGGCGGATGCGGGCCAGGTCGAGGTGCTGGGCACGCGGATCGATGCACTGCACGGCCGCGCATTGCGCGACGTGCGCCGAAGGATCGGCCTCATCTTCCAGCAGTTCAACCTGATCGGACGGCTGTCGGCGCTCGACAACGTGCTGGCCGGACGGCTCGGCCATGTCGCGACGTGGCGCGTCGCGACCCGGTTGTTTCGGCAGGCGGACCGCCAGATCGCGCTCGCCGCGCTCGATCGCGTCGGCCTGCTCGACAAGGCCTATCAGCGCGCCGACTCCCTGTCGGGCGGGCAGCAGCAGCGCGTCGCCATCGCCCGCGTGCTCGCCCAACAGTCGCGCGTCGTGCTGGCCGACGAGCCGGTGTCGAGCCTCGATCCCAGCGCGGCCGCCAATGTCATCGGCGTCCTGCGCGACATCGCCCGCGAGCATCGCATCGGCGTTCTGTGCGCGCTCCATCAGGTCGACTTCGCGCGCGACTATGCCGACCGCATCGTCGCCCTGCGGGGCGGGCGGCTGGTGCTCGACGCACCGGCCCGCGACTTCGACGACGCGGCGTTCTCGCGCGTCTACGGGGCGCAGCCCGCGCCGGACCTCGCATGACCGGGGCGAGCGCGGGCGCGTGAGGCTCGTCCGGTCTGGGACAGCCGCGCCGAATCCGCTATGGACGGCGCGGTCCGGCCCACTTGTCCGCGAGCGTCCCGATGTCCGACAGCAGCACCGACCCGCGCACCGACTTGCGCACCGACTTGCGCACCGACCCGGATTTCTTCGTTCTGCTGACGGACAGCTTCGCGCGCCTCGTCGGCCGGCCACTCGTGCCCGCGGGCGCCGACGCCGCGTGGCTCTATTCACAAGCGCCGTTCGTCTGCGTCGCCCACGACACGCAGCCGGATCCGCGCTTCGTCTACGCCAACGAGGCCGCGCAGGCGCGCTTCGGCTACGGTTGGGACGAGTTCATCGGCCTGCCGTCGCGGCTGTCGGCGCAGGCGCCGGAGCGCGCCGAGCGCCAGCAGTTTCTGGACACCGTGGCGGCGCAAGGCTACGTCGCCGGCTATCGCGGCCTGCGGGTGAAGAAGTCCGGCGCGACGTTCTGGATCGAGGACGGCCTCGTTTGGCAGCTCCGCGACGAGACCGGCGCGCTGCACGGCACCGCGGCGGTGTTTTCGACCTGGACGGATGAGGGATAGTCGGCCGCCGACAGTTACGGCTTCTCACGACCACGGAGCGTGCGGCCTACCCCCCCTCCCCAGCCCTCCCCCGCAAGGGGGGAGGGAGCAGGCCACGGCAGATCGTAACGCTCTCGACTCACACCAAGACTGCAAAACACCGAGCCTCCAACAAACCCGCATTCGCGGCTCCATCGTTCCCTCCCCCCTTGTGGGGGAGGGACAGGGAGGGGGGTCTTCACGGCAGGATGCTTCGGTCGGCAATCGCCCGGATCGCGCACGGACGCCGCTTCACACCCCGAGATACGCCGCACGCACCTTCGGATCCTGCAGCAGCGCCGCGCCGGCGCCCTCGTGGACGATGTGGCCGACCTCGAGCACGTAGCCGCGATCCGCGATGGCGAGCGCCGCGGAGGCGTTCTGCTCGACCAGCAGCACCGTGATGCCGCGCGCCTTCAGATCGACGACCGCGGCGAGGATCTGGTCGACCAGCAGCGGCGCGAGGCCGAGCGAGGGCTCGTCGAGCAGCAGCAGCTTGGGCTGCGCCATCAGGGCGCGGCCGATCGCCAGCATCTGTTGCTGTCCGCCCGACAGGCTCGCGGCCGGCGAGCGCCGCCGCTCGGCCAGCACCGGGAACATCGCATACACGGCATCGAGCCGCGTGCCCACGGTCTCGTCGTTCCGGCGGAAGGCGCCGAGCCGCAGATTGTCCTCGACGGTGAGCGGCCCGAACACCTGCCGACCCTCGGGCGACTGGGCGATGCCGCGCACCACGCGGGCGTGCGAAGGGAGCCGGCCGATGTCCTCGCCCTCGAACACGATGCGGCCCGCGGTCGCCGGCTGCACGCCCGAGAGCGTGCGCAGCAGCGTCGTCTTGCCGGCCCCGTTGGAGCCGACCAACGCGACGATCTCGCCCGCCGCGACGTCGAGCGAGACGCCGTGCAGCACCTCGATGCGGCCATAGGCCGAGGAGAGCCCGTCAACCGTGAGCACGATCCGCCTCCCTGGCGCCGTGCTCGCCCAGAT
>NZ_JBEOMB010000032.1:0-78254 GCF_046000175.1 Rhodoplanes sp. SY1 | reverse complement strand
CGCGCAGCCGCTCCTCGATGCGCTTCGCGAGCCGCAGATTGAAGGTGTGCTCGGTGACGCCGCGCGCGCTCGTCGCGCCCGGCTGGTCGACCGTGTGGCCGACGTCGAGCATCACCCGAAAATTTTCGGGACGGCACTCGGCCGCCTGTCCGGCCCCGGCCGCCTGTCCGGCCCCGGCCGCCTGTCCGGCCCCGGCGGCGCGCGCGATCCCGGCGGCGCCGGCGAAAAGCACCGCCGCGATCACGGCGGCCCGCGCATCGAAAAAGATCACGCCGTCACCGCCATCGCTGGAGCTGGGCGATGCGCGACTCGTAGGCCGCGGCGAGGCAGGGCTCGTCGGACCCGCAGGCGGTGCGCTGCCTGATCCACACGCGCTGCTCGTCGCGCAGCACGGTCTGGCGTTCCGGCCGCAGCCGCGCGCGCAGCGCGCGATAGAGCGTGTCGAGATCGCGGTCGAGCCGCGCGAGCCGCGCGCTCCCGCAGATGGCGCGCTCGTTCGGCCCGGTGTCGACCGTGCAGTCGAAGCTCGGCGCCACCGGCAGCGCCGCCACGGCCGGCCCCGGCGGCTGGCGCGACGGCTCGCCGGCGGCGGCCGAGTTCGCGACGCCGGCAGGCGCCGCCGCCGTGCGCTCGCGCCGCAGCTCGTCGAGCCGGGCGCGGGCGAGGCTGCCGTAGGGCGTGCCGCCGAACTGGCGAACGAAGTCCTCCAGCACGGCGACGCTCGTGGTGTCGCGGGTGACGGCCCACACCCGCTCGGCCTCGCCGCCGCCCGAGACGGCCGGGAGCGCGGGCGTCGGCGTCGACGCGGGCGACGACGGGGTGGCCGCGAACTGGAACGTGCCGGCGATCGGCGACGACGACACCCAGGGCTGCTGGGCGCCGGCCGTGGTCTTCTTCACGGCGAGGCCGACCGCGTTGAAGGTCTGGAAGATGTCGAGCCCGGGCCGTCGGATCGTCTCGGCGAGCGCCGCCGTGTAGGGGCTGTTGCCGGCGCTGCCGTCGAGCGCGACGTTGCCGGGCTGGGTGGCGAAGGAGATCAGCGTGCCCTCCGGCGCCTGCATCTGGGCGAGCCCGCTCGCCGACGAGCGCAAGCCGCGCCCACCGAACGGGTTGTTGCGGCAGGCGTCGAGGATCACGAGGTTGAGCCGCGTGCCGGCCGCCTCCATCTGGCGCAGCACCAAGGCGGTGTCGAGCATCTGGAAGTCGATGTCGGCCTCGCGCACCGGATTGGCGCCGACCGGCACCAGGAAGTTGGCGCCGCGCACCTGCACGCCATGGCCGGCGTAATAAAACAGCCCGACATCGGCGCCCTGCAGGGCGGCCCCGAAGGCCTGCACGGCGGCGTCGAGCGCGCCCTTGTCGAGATCGACCTGCGCCCCGTCGCCGACCAGGCGGAAGCCGAGCTCGCGCAGCGTCTGCGCCATCAGCCGGGCGTCGCGGACCGGATTGTCGAGCGGCGAGACGTGCCGATACGCGGCGTTGCCGATCACCAGCGCGACGCGCGTCTCGGCCCATGCCGGCGCGGCCACGGCCATCGCGACCGCGATCCCCGTCACCACCACGCCGACCAGCACCGCGCCCCACCGCGCCACGGACGCCTCCCCGGGCAGACCACACCACCGCACGGCCGGACCGGCCGCACGGGTCACGACCCGACTACACCGAAGTCGCGCGAGGCGTGTCAATGGTTCGAGGACACCGGCGACGTGGCCACGCGCTCACTGCGGCCGCAGCATGCCCCAGCCGATGCGCATCAGCGGCAGCCGGCCCTGGATGGTACGGGCAAAAGTCTGCGGCACCTCGGCGACGAGATCCGGGAAGCGAGCCTTGATGTCGGGTGGCACTGCGGTCGAGGTGCCGGTGGTCGGCCACAGCACGATCGCCCCCTTCCGGCGCAGATCCTCTCCCGTCACCCAGGGGGTGCGGTCGGGCGCCGCGTCGAAATAGAAGCTCGGCCGCGACGGCGCCGCGATGGCGACCAAGCTGGCGAGCCGGGGCTCGCCCGCGACGATCGCCAGCGGCTTGCCGGTGCGCCGCTCGAACCTGTCGCCGAAGAACGTGCCGATCGCCGCGGCCGGCTGGCCGATCGGCACGTCGGTCTTGGAGACGAAGGGCAGCACCGCCACCGAGGCGGCGGCGATGACGGGCGGCGCCACCAGCAGCAACGCCCAGGCGAGGCTGGTGAGGCCCTGCCGCTGCAGCACGATCGTGTTTCCGGCCAGCACCACGATGGCGAGGCCGGACAGCACCACGTAGGGGCCGAGCCCGCCGATCGGCCCACGGTCGCCCATGAAGGCGCCGGCGACGACCGCCCCGAGCGGCAGCGCGGCGGCGAAGAACAGCACGAAGTGGCGCTCCAGCCCGGTGAGCGGCTTTCGCGCGAAGGTGGGCGACTTCTCCTTCGGCGGCGCGAGGCCGACCGCGATCAGGTAGAGGAGCCCGACCCCGACATGGGCGATCACCAGCCCGCCGAGGAGCTGGCCGAGCTTCTCCAGCGGCTCGATCGCGCCGCCGGAGGCGCCCGTCCACACGCCCCACACGCCCGACATGTCGACCCACAGGAGATGCGGCAGCACGATCACGGCGATCAGGAACAGCGCGACCCACGGCTCGATGCCGAGCAGCATCTCGCGGCCGCGCCGGCTGGCCACCGTGAACACGGCGATGGCGGCGATCAGGATCAGGCCCGCATACATGGTGAGCAGCAGGAGCGCGAGGCCGATCGCCATCACGTACCAGGCGCTGCGCCGCCCCTCGCCGATCACCCGCCAGTAATGGCGCAGGACGAAGACGGTGAGCGGCATGGCGAGGATCGGCGGGCCGAAATCCGGAGTCGGCACGGTCAGCACCGCGATGCCGACCATCACCAGCACGGCCATGGCGGCGTGCTGGGGCCCGACGATGGCGCGGCCGAGCGCGAACACGCCCCAATAGGTCGCCACCACGCAGGCCTGCGAGAGCAGATAGACGCCCGGCGTGCCGGCGAGCGCGAAGGCGATCTCGGCGAGCCAGCTCGCCAGCGGCGGCCCCCAATAGGACCCGAGCTGGAACTCGTGGCCGACCGCGATGATCAGCGGCAGGTTGCCGGGCGGCGCCGCATAGAACAGCGTCGGCACCAGCCACCACAGCGTCGCCTGGACGAGGGCGGCCGCCCACACCACGAGGCGCGGATTGGCGCGCAGGAGTTCGACGAACAGGGAGACGTGGAGCATCGGCGGCGGTACGCGCGGTTCTGACGTGGACGCGGGCGGGCTTCAACGAGGTCGGGTCGCGACGGTGCCGCCCCGCGCGGCGCCGCCTCGGCCGTCCGGGATGCGCCGGCCGTCGGGATCGTCGTAGCAAACCCGGGTGGGTCTAGGAAGCGATCCGGCGCGGATCGACGCCGGCCGGATCGACGCCGGCCGGATCGACGCCGGCCGGAGCGGCCGCCATCCCGTCGGCGCACACGGCCCGCACCGGCGCGAAGGAGCGGCGGTGGTGCGGCGTCGCCCCGAGGGCCGCGAGGGCGCGCTGATGCTCGGGCACGCCGTAGCCCATGTGGCGCTCGAAGCCGTAGCCCGGGAAGGCGGCGCCGACCTGCTCCATCAGCCGGTCGCGCGTCACCTTGGCGACGATCGAGGCGGCCGCGATCGACAGCACCAGGGCGTCGCCCGACACCACCGCCTCGCAGTCGCAGCCGGCGTCGATACGGTCACAGCCGTCGACGAAGACGAGCCGCGGGACGAGCGGCAGAGCCTTTACGGCCCGCGCCAGCGCCCACAGCGAGGCTTGGCGGATGTTGTCGCGGTCGATGCGCCCCGGCGACGCCATGGCGACGCCGACCTCGGCGACCGCGCAGATGCGCTCGAACAGCACGGCGCGGCGCTCGGCCGTGAGTTTCTTGGAATCGTCGAGGCCGCGCGGGATGCGCTTGGGATCGAGGATGACGGCGGCAGCCACCACGGGCCCGGCGAGCGGGCCGCGGCCGGCCTCGTCGCAGCCGGCGACCGGCCACAGGCCGCGCCGGTGCGCACGGCGCTCGCGGTCGAAGCTCGGCCGCACCGGCCCGTCGTCGAGCGGCAGGCGGGGCGGGGCCGGATCGGCGGACCGGGGAGCGGGACGGCGACTCATGGCCGCGAGGGTGGCGGACGCCGGCGACCGGCGCAAGCGGGACGACCGGGCTCCCGCGACCATGGGGCGGAACGACATACCCCCGACCGACGTTGGCGAGGCGCACGCCATTCACCGCCCCGGCCCGAGCCTCCGACATGACCGCCGCCCCATCGACCGAGACCACCGATCGCGCCGCCGTCGCCGCGGCGGGGTTCTTCGCCATGATGTCGCGGGCCGTGTTCACGGCCATCGCGGTCATCCTGATGGTGCTGGCCATCGTGCTGGCGGGCGACGCCATGGTGGAATGCGCCCTCGCCTTCTGGCGCGGCGACGACGTCGGCGCGGCCGCGCTCGCCGGCATCGGCTATTCCGTGGTCGCCATCGCGACCTTCGAGATCGCCAAGTACCTGTTCGAGGAGGAGGTGCTGCGCGGCAGCGAGAAGCGGGTCGCCGCCGAGGCGCGGCGCAGCCTGACCCGCTTCATCTCGACCATCGCGACCGCGATCTTCCTGGAGGCGCTGGTCATCGTGTTCCGGGTCGGCAAGGACCAGGTGCCGCACCTGATCTACCCGACCTTGCTGCTCGTCGCCGGCATCGTCGTGGTGATCGGGCTGGGCGTCTACCAGCGCCTCAGCGCCGAAGTCGAGGACGCGGTCGAGGCGCGCGACGCCGAGGACGAGGACGGCGCCACGGTCGAGACCGCGCAGGCGCCGGACGCGCCGTCGCGGTCCGGCGCCGCGCGGGTCAGCCGGCGAACCGGAGACGGCCGTCCGACGAGACGGTCAGGCCCGGGGCCGTGACGACCTCCCAGAGGTGGCCGTCGGGATCGGCGAAATATCCCGAATAGCCGCCATAGGCGGTCGGCGCGGCCGGCTTGACCCGCGTTCCGCCGCAGGCGAGCGCATGAGCGAGGGCGGCGTCGACCTCGTCGTGGGTGTTGCAGTTCCAGGCGAGCGTCGTGCCGCGAAAGCCCGCCGGCCGCGGCGCCACCGGAACGCCGGCATCCTCGGCCAGCGCGTCCCAGGGATAGAGCGCCAGCACGCTGCCACCGGTCTCGAAGAACGCCACGGCCTCGCCCGTCTCCGCCAGCCGGCGCTGGAAGCCGAGCGCCGTGTAGAAGGCGATGCTGGTGCGCATCTCGGCGACGCCGAGCGTGATCACGGTGAAGCAGGCGGTCGGCATGGCACTTCTCCGGGCGACGATCGCGGCGGTCGCGGGCCGACGTGATCAGAACAGCTCGAGCTGCGCCGTCCTGGCCGCCGGCGGCACGAAGTGCTCGACCGTCAGCGCGGTGCGCCGCAGGTTGAGGCCGAGGCGGTCGCAGGCCTTCTCGAAGCGGCGGCCGAGCATCCAGGCATAGGGGCCGGAGCCGGTCATCCGCTGGCCGAACTTGGCGTCGTAGTCCTTGCCGCCGCGCATCTGGCGGATCAGCGTGAAGACGTGGCGCTCGCGGTCCGGAAAGTGCGTCACCAGCCACTCGCGAAAGATGTCGCGCACCTCGAGCGGCAGGCGCAGCAGCACGTAGCCGGCGCCCTCCACCCCGGCCGCCGCGGCGGCGTCGAGGATGCGCTCGATCTCCGTGTCGTTGATGGCCGGCACCAGCGGCGCCACCATCACGGTCGTCGGCACGCCCGCCTCGGCGAGGCCGCGCAGCGCCGCGAGCCGGCGCGCCGGCGTCGGCGCCCGCGGCTCCATCAGGCGCGACAGTCTTGCATCCAGCGTCGTCACCGACAGGGCGACGCGAACGAGCTTCCGCTCCGCCATCCGCGAGAGAATGTCGAGGTCGCGCAGAATCAGATCCGACTTGGTGACGATGCCGACCGGGTGTCCGGCCTTCTCCAAGACCTCCAGGAGGCGCCGCATCAGGCCGGTCTTGCGCTCGATCGGCTGATACGGGTCGGTGTTGGTGCCGATCGCGATGGTCTTCGGCACGTAGCCCTTGGCGGCGAGCTCGCGCTCCAAGAGCTCGGGCGCGTCCGGCTTCATGAACAGCTTCAATTCGAAGTCGAGCCCGGGCGAGAGGCCGAGATAGGCGTGGGTCGGCCGGGCGAAGCAGTAGACGCAGCCGTGCTCGCAGCCGCGATACGGATTGATCGAGCGGTCGAACGAGATGTCGGGCGACTCGTTGCGGGTGATCACCTTGCGGGCCGTGTCGGTGGTCACCGTCGTGGCGAAGGGCGGCAGCGCCTCCAGGCTCTCCCAGCCGTCGTCGAAGGCGACGCGGGCGACCGGCTCGAAACGGCCGGACGCGTTGCTGACGGCCCCGCGGCCGCGCCGGCGCTCGGCCGCCACGGCGGCGTTCCCGGGATGGCTGCCCGGATGGATCTGACTCGGATGGACCTGACGGAGGGCGGCCTCGGCGCCCAGGCGGGCGTCGATGCGGGCCGGATCGGGCAGGCGGCGAAGGGCGGATGCTGCGCTCATGGGGAGGACTATAAGCAGCGAATGAGAACATAACAAGAACAATTAACCGTGATGGCGGCCCCTACCATGGTGTCGAATTCATCGCGAACTGATCGAATTTCCGGTGCCGGCTTCGTATAGTGGCCCCGGAAGAAGGGGCACGAGGGCCATGCTGAGCGTCGTCATTCCGACCCGCGATTGCGAGCGGGCCCTGGTTCGCACGCTCGCCGTGCTGGTCGGCGCGGCCGTCGCCGGCGCGGTGCGCGAGGTGATCGTCGCCGACGGCGGCTCGCAGGACGAGACCACCAAGGTGGCCGAGATCGCCGGCTGCAACGTCCTGGTATCGGCCGACCCGCCGGCGGTGCGGCTGCGCGCCGCGGCCGCGGCGGCGCGCGCCTCGTGGCTTCTGTTCCTGCGGCCGGGCGCGATGCCCGACCCGGCCTGGGCCGAGGAGGCGATCCGGGTCGTCGAGGATTTCGAGCGGCGCGGCGCGCTCGATACGGCGGCCGTGTTCCGCCTCGAGCCGGCCGGGGCGAGCCCGTCGCTCGGCGGCCAGGCGATGGCGCTGCTGCGCGAGGCGGTGCGGCGCCGCCCGTCGCCGGACCAGGGGCTGCTGATCGGCCGCCGCTTCTACGAGAGCCTCGGCGGCCATCCGGACGGCGCGGCGCCCGAGGAGGCGCTGCTCGACCGCATCGGCCGCCGCCGACTGATCCGGCTGCGCAGCGGCATCACGGGCGGAGAGCCGGCCGGTCAATAGTTGACTCAGTCAACCATCTATGTGACGGTCGCAGCCGCTCCACCGGACCGTCTCGCCATGCCCCTGCCCTCCCCGCTTTCCGCCTCCCCCATTTCGGCCTCCCCGACGCCCGCGCAACGGCCGCCGTCGCGCCCGCCGGCCGCCAGGCTCGACGCCGTCCGGCGCTTCAACCGCGCCTATACGCGCCGCCTCGGCCTCCTCCAGGACGGGCTCGTCGACACGCCCTTCACGCTCACCGAGGCACGGGTGATCTACGAGCTCGCCCATGCCGGCGGGCCGGTCGCTGACGAGACGACTCCCGGCACCACGGCGACCGCGATCGCCGCGACGGTCGGCCTCGACCATGGCTATCTCAGTCGCATTCTCAAGAAGTTCGAGGCGGCCGGGCTGGTCGCCCGCCGCCCCTCGGCGCAAGACGGGCGGCAGAGCCTCTTGTCGCTGACGCCCGACGGCGACGCCGCTTTCGCGGATCTGGTCCGCCGCGCCGAGGATCAGGTCGCCGCGCTCTTGGCCACGCTGCCCGAGGAGGCGCAGCAGCGCCTCGTCGCGGCGATGCGCACCATCGAGACCCTGGTGACGCCGGGCGACGCGCCGCCGGCCCTTCTGCTGCGGCAGCACCGCGCCGGCGACATGGGCTTCGTGCTGGCGAGTCACGCGCGCTGCTACGCCGAGGGTTACGGCTGGGGCGTCGGCTTCGAGACGCTGGCCGCCGAGATCGTCGCCGGCTTCCTGCGCGACTTCGATCCGGCCCGCGAGGTCTGCTGGATCGCCGAGCGCGACGGCGTGCCGGTGGGCAGCGCGTTCCTGGTGAACGGCGGCGACGGCATCGCCAAGCTGCGGCTGATCCTGGTCGTGCCGGAGGCGCGCGGCCTCGGCCTCGGCCGTCGCCTGGTCGAGGCGTGCATCGATTTCGCCCGCGCCCAGGGTTACGCGAAGATCACGCTGTGGACGCAGAGCATCCTCGTCGAGGCGCGCGGCCTCTATGCGTCGCTCGGCTTCAGGCTCGTGAAGCAGGAGCCACACGCGGTGTTCGGCCACGCGCTGCTGGGGGAGACGTGGGAGCTGGGGCTGAGGGCGTGACGGTCATTCCGGGGCGGCGCGAAGCGCCGAACCCGGAATCCAGCTCCGGTCGCCGAGCGTGCCGCTGGATTCCGGGTTCGCGCCTGCGGCGCGCCCCGGAATGACGGCGCGCTCCGCATCACGTGTCACACCGTCGCGCCCTTGGCCTTCGGGCGGCGCAGATGCTCGTCGAGACGCGGCATGATCTCGACGAAATTGCACGGGCGGTAGCGGTAGTCGAGCTGGTGCACCAGGATGTTGTCCCAGGCGTCCTTGCAGGCGCCGGGCGAGCCGGGCAGGCAGAAGACGTAGGTCGCCCGCGCGACGCCGGCGGTCGCCCGCGTCTGGATCGCCGAGGTGCCGATCTTTTGGAAGCTGACCATGAGGAACAGGCTCGAGAAGGCGTCCATGCGCTTCTCGAACAGCGGCTCGACCGCTTCGGGCGTCACGTCGCGGCCGGTGAAGCCGGTGCCGCCCGTGGTGATCACCACGTCGATCTCGGGATCGGCGATCCAGGTCTCGACCCGGCTGCGGATCGCCGCGATGTCGTCGACCACGATGCCACGCGCCGCGAGCGTGTGGCCGGCCGCCGTGATCCGCTCGACCAGCGTGGCGCCGGACTTGTCGTCCTCGGGCGTGCGGGTGTCGGACACGGTCAGCACCGCGATCTTCAGCGGTACGAACTGGCGCGAGTCGTCGAGGCCGGGCATGCGGATCTCCAAATCGTCGCGGCCGTTCGTCATGCGTGCGTCGGCCGTCGCCGGCGCACGATGGCGCCGGCCCCTTCGGGCGTCAATCGGCGGGGTGGCCGTATTCCATCCGTCGTTCCGGGGCGGCGCGAAGCGCCGAACCCGGAACCTAGTCCAGGATGACTACCGTGCCGCTGGATTCCGGGTTCGCGCCTTCGGCGCGCCCCGGAATGACGGAGTCATTCGGGTTCTGCGGGCGAACGGAAGAATGGCTCACACCGTCGCGGGCGTGCGGTCGTGCGGGGTGCCGGCCTCGTCCCAGGCGGTGACGCGGCCCTGCTCGTTGTCGATCAGCAGCATCAGGTCGAAATAGCGGATGGTCGGATACGCGCCGGCGCGACGCTTGACGGTCTCGCGCCAGGCGTCGTCATGGGCGCGCTGCGCCGCCTCGATCGACGGCCAGATGTAGATGCCGCCGCCGGTGCCCTCGGCCTCGCCGAGCCCGAGCAGGAAGTGCTTGCGCAGCAGCTCCTCGTTGGCGCTCCATTTCGGAATCGTCGCCTCGGCGTCGGCCAGCACTTTGGCGCGATCCCAGCCCTGCGGCGACGGGAAGGTGACGAATTCGACGATCATGGCCTGTCCTCGATGAAGGCGGGCCTGCCCGTCCTCGACGCGACATGCGTCGGAACGATGTGCTTCGTCGCGCAGCCCGCCGGAAGCAGGCCGCCTCGTATCACAAAGTTTGCGCCTTGAACGTGTTGCAGGCCGCAACCGAGCCCTGCTTCAAGCCGATGTCGAACCAGCGCTGGCGCTGCGCCGACGACCCGTGCGTGAACGAGTCCGGGACCACGCGGCCGCGCGCCTGCATCTGCAACTTGTCGTCGCCGATCGCGGCGGCCGTGCGCATCGCCGCCTCGACGTCGCCCGGCTCGATCAGGTTCCAGCGCTGGTCGGACTTGTTGGCCCACACGCCGGCGAAGCAGTCGGCCTGCAACTCGACCCGCACCTGCAGCTTGTTGGCCTCCACCTTGCTCATGCCCTGCTGCATCTCCTGCACCTTGGGCAGGATGCCGAGCAGGTTCTGGACGTGATGACCGACCTCGTGGGCGATCACGTAGGCCTGGGCGAACTGGCACGACTTGGAGCCGACGTCGCAGCCGCGGAAGCGGCGCTCGATCTCGCGGAAGAACGACGTGTCGAGATAGATCTTCCGATCGGCCGGGCAATAGAACGGCCCCATCGCGGCCTGGGCGACGCCGCCGCAGGCCTGGTTGGTCACCTCGTTGTAGAGGACCAGCACGGGCGCCCGGTAGGTCTTGCCGTCCTTGGCGAAGATCTCCTTCCACTGCACCTCGGTGCTGCCGAGGACGCGCGAGACGAACTTGCCCATCTCGTCGCTCGGGCTGCCGCGCTGGCCCGACTGCTGCGACTGCGCTTGTGACGGGGCTTGCGCCTCGCGATGGCTGCCGCCGCCCATCATCTCGGCGCCGCCGATCAGGATGCGCGGGTCGATGCCGAGGAACCAGCCGATCAGGCCGAGCACCACGATGGTGCCGATGCCGAGCCCGCCGCCGCCGCCCATGCCCATCGGGAAGCCGCCGCGGCCGCCGCCGTCGTCGCCGCGGCGATCCTCGACATTGTTGCTCTCAGGCAGGTTGTCCCAGCGCATCGGCTCTGCTCCGTCGCAGGTGGCGGCACGTCGTCGCGCGGCCCGTCGCGCGAAGGGGAGAGACCGGGCTGGTCACCCGGACGGACACGTCCGTCCGGAGGGGGGCGCCCGCGGGCCTGGCGAGAATATGGTCCATGACGATTTTCGGCGCCAGTCCGGGGTCCCGGTTAAGTCGATTTTTACCTTGGTGGGCGATCTTCCTGGGGTCGGTTGAAGGTCTCGCGTCGCCGATCGCGTCGCTCAAGTAGAGTACCGAGTCATGGGTGTTACGCGTCGCGGGGCGTCCGTCAGGACGCCCCGCTCAACTCCCCGCCCGGCCCCCTCGTTCCGTGTCCTCACGGGCGATTGCGTGGCCGAGATGGCGAAGCTCCCGGCCGCGTCGGTCGATCTGGTCTTCGCCGATCCGCCCTACAATCTCCAGCTCCAGGGCGACCTCAAGCGTCCCGACGATTCGCGCGTCGACGCGGTCGACGACGCCTGGGACAAGTTCGAGAGCTTTTCCGCCTACGACGACTTCACCCGCGCCTGGCTGCTCGCCGCGCGCCGCGTCATGAAGCCGTCCGCGACCCTGTGGGTGATCGGCTCGTATCACAACATCTTCCGGGTCGGCACGATCCTCCAGGATCTGGGCTTCTGGATCCTCAACGACGTGATCTGGCGCAAGTCGAACCCGATGCCGAACTTTCGCGGGCGACGGTTCACCAATGCGCACGAGACCATGATCTGGGCGGCGCGCGAGCCGAACGCCAAGAACTACACGTTCAATTACGAGGCGCTGAAGGCCGGCAACGAGGACGTCCAGGTCCGCTCCGACTGGACGCTGTCGCTGTGCACCGGCGACGAGCGTCTGAAGGACAGCAAGGGCAAGAAGCTGCATCCAACCCAGAAGCCGGAGGCGCTGCTCGCCCGCGTGATTCTCTCGTCGTCGCGGCCCGACGATCTGGTGCTCGACCCGTTCTGCGGCACCGGCACGACGGGGGCGGTGGCCAAGAAGCTCGGCCGGCGATTCGTCGGCGTCGAGCGCGACAGCCTCTACGCGACCGCCGCGCAGGACCGCATCGATTCCGTGCTGCCGCTGCCGGCCGCGAGCGTCGCGCCGTTCCAGACGGCCCGCGAGGCGCCGCGCGTTCCGTTCGCGGCGCTGATCGAGCGCGGCATGGTGTCGCCCGGCACCACGCTCACCGACGCCAAGCGCCGCGTCACCGCGCTGGTGCGCGCCGACGGCGCCGTCAGCCTCGGCGAGACGGTCGGCTCGATCCACCGCATCGGCGCGATCGCGCAGGGGCTCGACGCCTGCAACGGCTGGACCTTCTGGCACGTCGAGACGGCCAAGGGCCTCGCCCCCATCGACACGCTGCGCGCCGCGTTCCGGGCCGAGCAGATGCAGGCGGCGGAGTAGCGAGACGGACGCTTCGGGCGGCAACCGTCCCGACCCCGAACTCGTCATGGCCGGGCTCGTCCCGGCCATCCACGCTCTTCCGCACCGCGCGTCAGCATAGACGTGGATGCCCGCGACGCGCGCGGGCATGACGGCTCCAACAAGCGCATCGCTCGGGGTTTGTCGTGCGGTCGCTCACCGCGCCGCGATCACCTTGATCTCGATCTTCAGGTCGGCGCCCTGCAGGAGCGCCTCGATGCAGGCGCGCACCGGGGTCGCGCCCGGCACCACCCAGGCGTCCCACACCGCGTTCATCTCGTCGACGGTGCGGATGTCGCTGAGCCAGATCGTCGCGCTGATCAGCTTCGACTTGTCGGTGCCGGCCACGGCGAGCAGCCGGTCGATCTCGGCGAGAATCTCCGTCGTCTGCGCCGCGAGGCTCTGCCCCGCCGTCTCCTCGGCGGTGAGGCCGCGCAGATAGACGGTGTCGCCGTGGATCACGATCTCGGTCATGCGCGGACCGACATGCAGGCGCTGAAGGGTCATCGGGGGCTCCGTTTCGGCTTGCTGATTCGGGAGGATGGCTTTGATTGGTTCGGGGCGGTCGCGCCCGGTTTCATGTCGATGCCGGCATGCACCAGCACCTTGCGCATGACATTGGGAAAGGCCTCGCCGGAGATTTTTTCGCACGCGACCCATCGTGAATCGGCGGGCGCCTCGGCGCCCGTCGCCACCGAGGCGACGAAGACGAAAAGCTCGAGCGGAAAATGCGTGAACACGTGCGTGACGACGCCCGGCACGCGCCGCCAGCTTTTCGACGCGACGCCGAGAGCGGGCGCGTGATCGAGAGCGGAGCGTTCGGAGAACGACGCCGACCACTCCGTCGTCGGCACCTCGGTCATGCCCCCCAAGAGTCCTTTCTCGGGGCGCGTGCGCACCAGCACGGCGCCGTCCGGGCGCACCGCCACGAAGGCGGCGCCGCGGCGCAGCCGCCCCTCCTTCTTCGGCGTTTTCCGCGGGAAGCTCTCCGGGTCGCCGCGGCGGCGCGCCGCGCAGGGCGCGGCCCAGGGGCACAGCACGCAGGCCGGCGACTTCGGCGTGCAGATCGTCGCGCCGAGATCCATCAGGGCCTGCGCGAAGTCGCCGGCGCGATCCGCGGGCTCCAGCGCGTCGGCGAGCGCCCGCAGCCGCGGCTTTGCGCCCGGCAGCTCCTCCTCGAGCGCGTGCAGGCGGGTCAGCACCCGCTCGACATTGCCGTCGATCGGCACCACCGGCACGTCGAAGGCGATCGACGCGATGGCGTTCGCCGTGTAGTCGCCGATGCCGGGCAGCGCCCGCAATTGATCCACGGTCGCCGGAAACATGCCGTCGTGCCGCTCGACCACGGCCTTGGCGCAGGCGTGCAGGTTGCGGGCGCGGGCGTAGTAGCCGAGCCCGGCCCACAGCCGCAGCACCGCGTCGAGATCGGCGGCGGCGAGGTCGCGGACGGTCGGGAACGCCGCCGTGAACGTCTGGAAGTACGGCACCACCGCCTTCACGGTGGTCTGCTGCAGCATGATCTCCGACAGCCACACCGCATAAGGGTCGGCCGTCACGCCGGCCGGCGCCCGCCACGGCAGCACGCGGCGGTGGCGATCGTACCAGGCGAGCAGCGCCGCCGTGAGGCGGACCGCCGCGGAGGGCTCGGGGGAGGACGGCTTCCGCGCGGGGGGCGGCGCTGCTAGGGTCATGCGACGTCTCTGGTCCCCGGCGGGGCGTCTCCCGTCTGTGGCAGAGCCGGACGCCCCGAACAAGCCGTCCCGCGCCCGAGAGCCTACGCCAATGTCCTTCAAGCCGGCCCGGTCGCGGGCCCGACCGCTCGCCGACCTCGTCGGCCCGGCCCTGACGCCGGCCTTCCAGCGGCGCGGCTTCGCCGCCACCGAGATCGTCACCCACTGGGACGACATCGTCGGGGCCGAGGTCGCGAGCATCGCCGAGCCGATGAAGATCGAGTGGCCGCGCCGGCGCGACGGCGCGCCCGGCGACGCGGTGCAGGAGCCCGCCACCCTGGTGCTGCGGGTCGAAGGGCCGGCCGCCATCGAGGTGCAGCACATGGCCGGCGTCATCGTCGGCCGCGTCAACCAGTTCTTCGGCTGGCCGGCGGTCGGGCGGCTCGCGCTGCGGCAGGCGCCGCTGCAACGCCGCAAGACCAAGACGCCGCGTCGGGGACCGGACCCGCAGGCCGTCGCCGCCGCGGCCGCGGCCCTGCCCCCGGTCGCCGACCAGGGTCTTCGCGATGCGCTCGCCCGCCTCGGCGCTGCCGTGAAGCGGGGCTGACGTCCGCTCGCCCACGGCCCCGCCGCCGGCGGCCCGGATCAACCGGACGTGAATGGGCGGTCTCGCCACAAATCCGCACCAACATTGCGCTTTCGGTGCAGACTCGATAGCTCACCCCCGCGGTTCCGGACGAGCCGTGCCATTTCCGTCGAAGCCGAAGAGGAAGACCGTGCCCGTCACCCGCCGCCAAGTCGTCACCAGCGCCACCTGCCTCGTCGCCGCCGCGGCCCTCGGCGTTCCCGTCGCGGCCCGCGCGGCCGACACGGTCGACGTCGCCGAGCTGATGAAGCCGAGCCCCCTCGGTGACGTCTGGATCGGCAAGGAGGACGCCCCCGTCACGATCGTCGAGTACGCCTCGATGACGTGCTCGCACTGCGCCCATTTCGCCCGCGACGTGCTGCCCAAGATCAAGGAGCGCTACATCGACACCGGCAAGGTGCGGTACGTCCTGCGCGAGTTCCCGCTCGACCCCCTCGCCGCCGGCGCCTTCATGCTGGCGCGCTGCAGCGGCGACGACAAGTACTACCCGATCGTCGACTCGCTGTTCTCGCAGTTCAACAAGTGGGTCGTGCAGAACCCGATCCCGCCGCTGCGCGAGATCTCCAAGCAGTTCGGCTACACCCAGCAGTCGTTCGATGCCTGCCTGCAGAACCAGGCCCTGCTCGACAAGCTGGAGGAGGTCCGCAAGCGCGGCTCGCAGGCCTTCAACGTGCAGTCGACGCCGACCTTCTTCGTCAACGGCGAGCGCGTCGTCGGTGCCCTGCCGCTGGAGGAATTCGCCAAGGTCATCGACAAGTATCTGAAGGCCTGACAACGACTTCGCCTCGCCCCGCCGGTGCGGGGCGAGGCGACGGCGCGCCGTTTGGGCCGCCCGCGGCGGTGGACAAGCCGCCCGCCCCTGTTGCGTTCGCGGCCGCGATCGATTCATTCTCCGGCCCGATGCGGCAGACCTCGACCCCACAGGGCCCGGGCCCTCTTTTCACGCGCGCGGCGGCGATGCCGTCCAGCACCGCCGAAGCCATGCGTCCTGCACGATGCGTCCTGCGGGGGGAGCACTCCTGACATGATGTTCAAGCGGCTGCGCCTGATCGGCTTCAAGTCCTTCGTGGAGCCGACAGACTTCGTCATCGAGCCGGGCCTCACCGGGGTCGTCGGCCCGAACGGCTGCGGCAAGTCGAACCTCGTCGAGGCGCTGCGCTGGGTGATGGGCGAGGCGTCGCACAAGGCGATGCGCGCCGCCGACATGAACGACGTGATCTTCTCCGGAAATCACAAGCGCCCGGCCCGCAACACCGCCGAGGTGTCGATCCTGATCGACAACGGCACTCGCACGGCGCCGGCGCAGTTCAACGGCGACGACACGCTCGAGGTGTCGCGCCGCATCGAGCGCGAGCAGGGCTCGCTCTATCGCGTCAACGGCCGCGAGGTGCGGGCCCGCGACGTGCAGATTCTGTTCGCCGACGCCTCGTCGGGCTCGCGCTCGCCGGCGCTCGTCCACCAGGGCCGCATCGGCGAGATCATCCAGGCCAAGCCCGAGCAGCGCCGCCGCGTGCTGGAGGAGGCCGCCGGCATCTCCGGCCTGCACGCCCGGCGCCACGAGGCCGAGCTGCGCCTGCGCGCCGCCGAGCAGAACCTCACCCGGCTCGAGGACGTGATCGGCCAGCTCGCCCAGCAGATGGAGTCGCTCAAGCGCCAGGCCCGTCAGGCGGTGCGCTACCGCGCCCTGTCGGGCCATGTGCGCAAGGCCGAGGCGACGCTGTTCCATGTCCGCTGGAGCCAGGCCAACGCCGAGGTCGCCGCCGCCGAGGCCGCCAAGGACGAGAGCAGCCGCGCCGTCGTCGAGTTCACGGCCGCGCAGGGCGAGAGCGCCACGGCCCAGGCGCTCGCCGCCGCCGCGCTGCCCGGCCTGCGCAACGCCGAGGCGGAGGCCGCCGCGGCGCTGCAGCGCCTCGTCTCGGCCCGCGACGCCCTCGCCCGCGAGGAGGCGCGCGCCAACGAGCGCATGGCCGAGCTGATCCGGCGCGCCGAGCAGATCGCCCGCGACCGCGATCGCGAGGCCCAGATGCTGGCCGACGCCGACGGCACCATCGCGCGGCTGGAGGCCGAGCGCGAGACGCTGACCGCCGATCTGGAGGCCGCCGCCGAGCGCCGCGCCGAGATCGACGAGCGCGTCGGCGACGCCGACGCAACGGTCGCGGCGACCGAGAAGCGCCTCGCCGAGCTGACCGCCGCGCTCGCCGATGTCGGCGCCCGCCGCCGCCAGCTCGAAAGCGCGATGCGGGCCAACAGCGAGCGCGCGAGCCGCGCCGAGAGCGAGCTCGCGAGCGTCACGGCCGACCTCGACCGGATGATGGCCGAGGCGACCAGCGCCGTCGATCTCGACGCCCTGGCCGAGGCCGTGGAGGCCGCCAACGAGGCGGCGGCGGAAGCCGACGCCGCGTCGGTGCGGGCCGAAGCGGCGCATTCCGCCGCCCGCCAGGCCCTCGACGTCGCCCGCCAGCCGCTCGCCGAGGCCGAGCGCCGCGCCAACCGGCTGGAGACCGAGGCGAAGACCCTCGCCAAAGTCCTGCATGTCGACGCCAAGCAGCTGTGGCCACCCGTCATCGACGCGCTGACCGTCGACAAGGGCTACGAGACGGCACTCGGCGCCGCCCTCGGCGACGACCTCGACGCGCCGGTCGAGCCGACCGCGCCGATCCGCTGGACGCTGGCCGAAGGCGACGGCGCCGATCCGGTCCTGCCGGACGGCGTCGATTCGCTCGCCGCCCATGTCAGCCGGGTGCCCGACGAGCTGAAGCGCCGCCTCGCCCAGATCGGCGTCGTGGCGCGCGCCGACGGGCCGCGGCTCGCCGCCCTCCTCAAGCCCGGCCAGCGCCTCGTCTCGCTCGACGGCGACTTCTGGCGCTGGGACGGGTTTGCGGTCGCGGCTCACGCGCCCACGGGTGCGGCGCGCCGCTTGGCCGAGCGCAACCGCCTCGCCGACATCGAGGGCGAGCTCGCCGTCGCGCGGGCCGAGCTGGAGACCCGCCGAGCCGCCGTCGAGGACGCCCAGGCCGAGGTCCGCGCCGCCGCCGAGCAGGAGGCCGCGAGCCGCTCCGCCCGCCGCGACCTGCAGCGCGCCGCAGACAGCGCGCGCGACCGCCATGCCGCCGCCGAGCGCGAGCTGGGCCGCCTCACCGCCCGCCGGGCCGGGCTGGTCGAGGCGCAGACGCGCCTCGCCGGCACCCGCGACGAGGCCCGGGCCGCCGCCGAGGAGGCCGCCGCGGCGCTCGAATCGCTGGAGCCGACCGACCGGCTGGAGGCGGAGCTGGCCGAGGTGCGGACCCGCGCCGGCATGGAGCGCGCCGCCCAGGCCGAGGCGCGCGCCGCCGCCCAGGCGCTCGCCCGCGAGATCGACCTGACGACGCGCCGGCTCACCACCGTCACGGGCGACATCGAGGCGTGGCGGAACCGCAAGCAGAACGCCGGCGGCCAGATCGAGACGCTCGAGGCGCGCCTCGCCGAGACCGAGGCGGAGCGCGAGGAGCTGTCCGACGCGCCGGCCCAGTTCGCCCTCAAGCGCCGCGCGCTGATCGGCGAGGTCGAGGCCGCCGAGGCGGCCCGCCGCGAGGCCGCCGACGCGCTCGCCGCCGCCGAGAGCGCCCAGCGCAACGCCGACAAGGCCGCCAACGTGGCGCGCGACGCCATGGCGATGGCGCGCGAGCAGGCGGTGCGGGCCGAGGAGCGCTTCGAGGCGGCCAAGCGGCGGCTCGCCGACGTCGCCCGCGAGATTCACGACGTCCTCGAGGTCGAGCCGACCGCCCTCCTCGCCATCGCCGAGCTGGCGCCCGAGGCCGCCCTGCCCGACCTCGTGCAGGTCGAGGAGAAGCTCGACCGGCTTCGCCGCGAGCGCGAGCGCCTCGGCGCCGTGAACCTGCGCGCCGACGAGGAGCTCAACGAGATCGAGCAGCAGCACACGACGCTGACCACCGAGCGCGAGGATCTGGTCGCCGCCATCAAGCGGCTGCGCCAGGGCATCCAGAGCCTCAACAAGGAGGCGCGCGACCGCCTGGTCGCCTCGTTCCAGGTCGTCAACGAGCACTTCAAGCGGCTGTTCACCAGCCTGTTCGGCGGCGGCACGGCGGAGCTGCAGCTCACCGAGAGCGAGGACCCGCTGGAGGCCGGCCTCGACATCCTGGCGAAGCCGCCCGGCAAGAAGCCGGCGACGCTGTCGCTGCTCTCGGGCGGCGAGCAGGCGCTCACCGCGATGGCACTGATCTTCGCCGTCTTCCTCACCAATCCGGCGCCGATCTGCGTGCTGGACGAGGTCGACGCGCCGCTCGACGATCACAACGTCGATCGCTTCTGCGACCTGCTCGACGAGATGACCAAGTCGACCGACACCCGCTTCGTCGTGATCACCCACAACCCGATCACGATGGCGCGGATGAACCGCCTGTTCGGCGTGACGATGGCGGAGCGCGGCGTCTCCCAGCTCGTCTCGGTCGACCTCGAGGCGGCGAACCGGATCATCGACCAGGCGGTGGCCTGAGCCCGCGTTTGCTCGATTGGTTCTCGGTCATTCCGGGGCGCAGCGAAGCTGCGAACCCGGAATCCAGCGACAGGCTCTGCGGTCCGGGTTGGATTCCGGGTTCGGCGCTGCCGCGCCGCCCCGGAATGACCACTTCGACAACTTCTCGTCGCCTCGTCGCACGTCGCCTCGCCTCGTCTCCAAACATCCGCCGTCCTTTCACGATCCGATGAGCGGCACGTGAGAACCGCACTGTTCAGTGGCGGTTCACGTCATCCTGCGACAGTGTCGCGGGACCAAGCGGGCGAGGTACGAGAACCCTTCGGAGAGCCAAGGACCATGCGTTTCTGGACAACGGGGTTGCGAGGCGGAGTGATGGCCGTGCTGGCCGTCGCGACGATGTTCCTGTTCGTGGGCGTCGGCACGGCCGACGCCCAGCGCGGCTTTCACGGCGGCGGCTTCCGGGGCGGCGGATTCCACGGTGGCGGAATCCGCGGCATAGGCGGTGGCCCTCGCTTCTATGGCGGCGGCGCGCGGTTCTATGGTGGCCCGCGGCTCGTCGGCGGGCCGCGCTTCTATGGCGGCCCCCGGTTCTACGGCGGCGGCCCGCGCTTCTATGCCGGACCACGCATCTATCGGGGCGGCTTCTACCGTCCGGTCGGCATCTACCGTCCCGCCTTCCGTCCCGTCTATGCCGGCTACGGCTGGCGGCGTCCCTACTGGGGTCCGCGGCCCTATTGGGGCTGGCGGCGTCCGTGGGTCGCGCCCGTGGTGGTCGGCGCCGGCTTCTACGGGGCCGGCTACGGCTCGTGCTGGCGCTGGCGTTACACCCCGTGGGGCTGGCGCCGCGTGAACGTGTGCGGCTATCCGGTCGTACCGTACTGGCGGGCGGCCTATCCCTGGGGCTGGTGAGCTGGTTTCGTCCGAGGCCGACCAGTCGTCGATCGCGCGCGAGAGAGCCCTTCGGGGCTCTCTTTTCGTTTCGGGCCGGCGTTGTCCGGGTTGCAGTCGAACCGGACGGGCGTACCGTGCGACCAAGGGGTGGCGCGCCGGGGAGCGCGCGACGGCGCGCGTCCCGGCCCGCCTGCGGCTATACTCGGTCGTTTCCTGAAACCCGGCTCGCACCCCTTCCGGAGCCCTTCCATGTCCACCACCGCCTGGATCGTCCTCGGAGTGATCGTCGTCCTGATCCTCTGGGTGATCACGATCTACAACGGCCTGGTCGCGATGCGTCAGCGCGTCGACCAGTCTTTCGCCGACATCGACGTGCAGCTCAAGCAGCGCCACGACCTGATCCCCAACCTGGTCGAGACCGTGAAAGGCTATGCCAGCCACGAGCGCGGCACCCTCGAGGCCGTGGTCGCGGCCCGCAACCGCGCCATCTCGGTGCAGGGCCAGGGATCCGACCAGCAGGTCGCCGCCGAGAACCAGCTCTCCGGCGCGCTGCGCCAGCTCTTCGCGCTCTCCGAGGCCTATCCGGACCTCAAGGCCAACCAGAACTTCCAGCAGCTCCAGACCGAGCTCTCCGACATCGAGAACAAGCTCGCGGCGGCGCGGCGCTTCTTCAACAACGCGGTGAGCGAGTACAACACCGGCATCCAGCAGTTCCCGGCGGCGCTGTTCGCCGCCTCGCTCGGCTTCCACCCGAAGACGTTCTTCGACGTCGGCGAGGAGCGCAAGACGCTGGAGCAGGCCCCCCAGGTGAAGTTCTGAGCCTGTCAGTCCGGGGCGCGGGTGTGAGCCCGCGCCCACGCTCCTCATGGTGAGGAGCGATCCGAAGGATCGCGTCTCGAACCATGTGGCCGAAGTCAACGCCGTAGCGGCCGCCCTCGCCCTTCGAGACGGCCGCCGTTCAAGTCGGCCCGCCGACTCGGCCTGTTTAGAACCGATCTCGGGCAAGCCCGAGATCGGACGGCCTCCTCAGGGTGAGGGCGGACGAAGCGGCGTACACGAGCAGGTCGAGCGCCATGGCCTACGGGCTCTACACCCACATCGCATCCAACCGGCGGCGCTCGATCGTGCTGCTGGTCGGGCTGTTCGCGCTCGTCTACGTGCTGGTCTATGCCGGCGCGCTCGCCGGCGAGGCGCTGACCACCGATGCGTCGCTGTCCTGGCTGCTGACCAAGGCGTGGCAGGACTTCGTCGTCGCCGTCCCGTTCGCGACGGTCGGCACCGCGATCTGGATCGCCGTCGCGTGGCGCTTTCACCAAGCCATGATCGACGCCGTGACGGGCGGGCACGACGTCACCCGGAAGGACCAGCCGCGCCTCTACAATCTTCTGGAAAACCTGTGCATCTCGCGCGGCATCCCGATGCCGAAGCTCAAGATCGTCGAGAGCGACGCGCTCAACGCCTTCGCCACCGGCCTGAACGAGAAGCAGTACGCCGTCTCGGTGACCACCGGGCTCCTGAACGCCCTCGACGACGCCGAGATCGAGGCGGTGCTGGGCCACGAGCTGACCCACATCCGCAACGGCGACGTCCGCCTGATGGTGATCGCCGTGATCATCGCCGGCGTGATCTCCTTCGTCGCCGAGCTGGTGTTCCGGGTCGGCCTGCGGATGCGCTGGAGCGGCGGCTCGCGGTCGAGCTCGGATGGCAACCGCGGCAAGGGCGGGGGTGCCGCGGCGATCATGATCGCGATCGTGCTGGTCGCGCTGGCCTGGTTCCTCTCCTCGCTGATCCGCTTCGCGCTGTCGCGCTCGCGCGAGTATCTGGCCGACGCCGGCGCCGTCGAGCTGACCAAGAACCCCGACGCGATGATCTCGGCGCTGCGAAAAATCGAGGGCCGCGGCGAGCTGGAAGGCGCCACCTCGGCCGTGATGGAGCTGTGCGTCGACAACCCGCGCCAGGGCTTTGCCGACCTGTTCGCCACCCATCCACCCGTCGACGCCCGCGTCGCGGCGCTGGTCAAGTTCGCCGGCGGCCACGATCCCGGCCCGATCGCCCTGCCGGCCCCCGGCGAGGAGGCCTTGCCGGACGCGGCCGGCGAGGCCGCCGGCGACCTGCCCGGCGAGGCCCGGCAAGGCGAGGCCCGGCATGGTCCCTGGGGCGACGCCCCCGACGCCCCCGACGGCCCGGCCGCGCCGGCCCCCGGCGGCACGCCCTCCGGCGGCACCGCAGCACCGCCGCCGCCATTCCCCGCGCCCTTGCCCGGACCGGGCAACGGACAGAATCCGTTCCCGATTCCGGGACCGTGGGGGCCGCGACGCTGAGTCCGACCGCCTCCCGTGGATGACGGCGCGGGATCCGGACCTTCCGACATGCGCGCGCGACCGGGCTGGCGTAACCTGCGGGCAGTGATTCGCTCTATCCCGGAAGGATCGTCATGGCGAGCCCGGCCGTCGTGCTGGTGGGTGCGGACAAGGGCGGCGTGGGCAAGACGACGGTCGCCCGCACGCTGCTCGACTATCTCTTGGCCCGCAAGCTGCCGACCCGTGCCTTCGACACGGAGTCCCCGAAGGGGACGCTGAAGCGCTTCCATCCCGACATCACCGAGATCGTCGACATCACGACGGTGCCGGACCAGATGCGCATCTTCGACTCGCTGTCGGACGCGCAGGTCACCGTGATCGACGTGCGGGCCGGCCTGCTCAGCCCGACGCTGCGGGCGCTGCGCGACATCGGCTTCACGGACGCGGCGCGAAAAGGCCAGATCAGCCTGACGCTGTTCCACATCCTCGGGCCGTCGATCTCCTCGCTCGAAGAGATCGCCGAGACGGCCGAGCATGTCTCGGGGACCAAGTACCACCTGGTGAAGAACTTCATCAACAACACGTCGTTCTTCGAGTGGGACCAGTCGACCTACGACAACTACTTCAAGCGGCTGCAGGGCGTCTCCGAGATCACCATCCCGAAGCTCAACGAGATGGCGGCCGAGCAGGTCGAGCTCGCCTCGGTGCCGTTCCTCACCTTCGTGGCCAACAAGACCGCCAAGGCCGAGACGGCGAACTACTCGTTCGTGTTGCGGGGTTACGTGCGCTACTGGCTCAGCCACGTCTGGGCCGAGTACGACCGCATCAAGCTGTCCGAGCATCTCGGCCCCCGCGACGTGGTTCCCCTGCGCGCCGGCCAGACCGGCTGAGGCGAACGCCGCTCCGCTTCGTTCGCCTCTCCGCGCGAGCCTCGTGCCCCGGACAAGGCGCAGCAGGCCGCAGGCCTGATGTGCCGCCGAGCCGGTTTCCAAGGGCGGCACGACACGCGCATCCGCGAGCGGCAGACCCAGAGCCTCATCCGGACGCCCTGGGTCCCGGGTCACGGCGCGGTGCGCCGCGCCCGGGACACGAGGCGTTCCGGTGCCGCGGCTTCAATCCGTGGAGAACGCCCCGTGCGGGCCCGCCCGGTGCGGCATCGGCCTTGCATAGTGGCGACCCGGTCGCGATAACGGCGCGCCTGCACCGCGGCGCCGGCCGTCGGGGGGCCGTGGCGGAGGCGACCCGTCGCAACCGCCCGATCGAAGATGCACGATTTCCTCTATCGCCTCGCCCGCCCGGCCCTGAAGCTGCTCGATCCCGAGCAGGCCCACCGGCTCGCCGTCGTCACGCTCCAGCGCGGCCTCCTGCCCGCCAGCGCCTCGGCCGACGACCCGATCCTCGCGACCCGCGTGCTCGGACTCGACTTCGACAATCCGATCGGGCTCGGCGCCGGCTTCGACAAGCACGCCGAGGTGATCGACGCGATGCTCGGCTTCGGCTTCGGCTTCGTCGAGGCCGGCACCGTGACGCCGCAGCCGCAGCCCGGCAACACCGGCCAGCGGCTGTTCCGGCTCGACGAGGACCAGGCGGTGATCAACCGCTTCGGCTTCAACAGCGAGGGCCTGGCGCCCTTCGTCGCCCGCCTGAAGGCGCGCCGCGCCGGCACGCCGCATCGCGGCGTCGTCGGCGCCAATATCGGCAAGAACCGCACGAGCGAGGACGCCGCCGCCGACTACGAGACCTGCCTCGCCGCGGTCGCGCCGCTGGTCGACTACGTGGTCGTCAACGTCTCCTCGCCCAACACGCCCGGCCTGCGCGGCCTGCAGGCGCGCGCCCCGATCGAGGCGCTGATCGGCCGCGTGCTCGCGGCGCGCGACCGCGCGGCCGGCCCCGGCGCTTCGGGCGAGGCGTCTGCGCCGAAGCGGCCGCCGATCCTGATCAAGGTCGGTCCCGATCTCGACGAGGACCAGCTGCGTGACATCGCCGAGGTGACGCTCGACACCGGGCTCGACGGGCTGATCGTCGGCAACACCACGGTGACGCGGCCGCCGACGCTGAAGAGCCGCTGGCGCGACGCCGAGGGCGGGCTCTCGGGCCGCCCGCTGATGGGGCTCGCGACCGACTGCCTGCGCGCCATGTACCGGCTCACCGAAGGCCGCGTGCCGATCATCGGCTGTGGCGGCGTCGCCAGCGGCGAGGACGCTTACGTCAAGATCCGCGCCGGCGCCTCGCTGGTGCAGCTCTACTCGGCGCTGGTGTTCCACGGCCCCGGCTTCGCCGTGACGGTCAAGCGCGACCTCGCGAAGCTCCTGCGCCGCGACGGCTTTGCCAGCGTGACCGAGGCGGTGGGCGCCGATCATCGCTGAGGCGAACCGTCGTCGCGCGGCCTGGTTGCAGGCGCCCGGTCGGCGCCCTATCCTTCCTGTACCGATCGGGAAGGACGCCGGTGACCCTGAACATTCGCAACCCTCGCGCCGACGCGCTCGCCAGACAGATCGCCGAGATCGATCGCACGAGCGTGACCGAAGCCGTGGTCGGGGCCTTGGAGGAGGCGCTCGCGGCGCGGCTCCGGAAGGAAAGCCCGCGGGAGACCGCGCGGAGAATTCTCGAACGGCGCGGCCTCGCTTTCGTGGCGGATCGGAAGCCGGTTCCGCCCGCGGCTTATCACGATCTCGATCACGAGAGAGATGGAGAGCATTGAGTGTTCGTCGACGCCTGCGCGATCGTATCGATGATGGCAGGCGACGACGATGCCGACGCCTACGAGGCGGCCCTGGCGGACGCGACGGCTCCAGTGACTTCGGCGCTCGCCGCCTGGGAGGCCATCATGGTCCTCGCCCGTCCCGACCAGCTGAACTGCCGCTACCGCGACGCCGAGGGCGCGGTAGTAGAATGGCTCGATGCGCGCGGCATCGCTCTCGTCGACACCACCTCGCCGCGCCGCGTCCTCGCGCATGCCGTCGCTGTCGCGGAGAAGCATGGCATCGGCAGGCGTGCGCTCAGCAACTTCGACTGCTTCCATTACGCTTACGCCAAGGATGCGGGCCGGCAGCTCCTCACGCTCGACAAGCTGTTGAGGGAGACGGACGTCGAGACCCGTCCATGACGTTTCTCACCGCGGCGGCGTGCCGTTGGCCGCGAGCACTTCGCCGGCGAGGTAGAGCGAGCCGGTGATCAGGATGCGGGGCGGCGGCTCGAGGTCGAGCGCGCCGACGCGGGCGAGCGCCTCGTCGAGGCTCGCGCAGGCGTCCGCGGCGAGGCCGAGGCCGCGCGCCGTGGCGGCGATCTCCTCGGCTGGCCGGCCCTTGTCCTGATGGATCGGCACCGCGATCAGTCGCAGCGCCAGGCCGAGGAAGTTCTGCAGGAAGCCTTCCACGTCCTTGGTCGACAGCATGCCGACGATCAGCACCAGCGGCCGCGACACGCGCTCTTCCAGATCGCCGAGCGCCGCCGCGACGGCGCGACCGCCCTCGGCGTTGTGGCCGCCGTCGAGCCACAGCTCGCTGCCGGCCGGCGCGCGCGCGACCAGCGTGCCGCCCGCGAGGCGCTGCATGCGGGCCGGCCATTCGGCCCTCACCAGCCCCTCCTCGAAGGCGGCGACCGGCAGGGCGAGGCCGGCCGCCCGCAGCGCCGCGATCGCCGTGCCGGCATTGTCGAACTGATGACGACCGAACAGGCGCGGCGCCGGCAGATCGAGAAGCCCGTCGGCGTCCTGATAGACGAGCCGGCCGCGCTCCTCCGCCGCCATCCACTCCTGCCCGGCGACGAACGGCACGGCGCCCACCGCATCGATGCGCTCGACCAGTACGTCGCGCGCGACGTCGATCTGACGGGCGATCACGGCCGGCACGCCGCGCTTGAAGATGCCGGCCTTCTCGACCGCGATCTTCGCCAACGTGTCGCCGAGGAATTCGATGTGATCCATCGACACGGGCGTGACGACGCTGGCGAGCGGATGGGCGATCACGTTGGTGGCGTCGAGCCGACCGCCGAGCCCGACCTCGAGCAGCAGCACGTCGGCCGGGTGGCGCGCGAACAGCAGAAAGGCCGCCGCCGTCTCGATCTCGAACACCGTGATGGGCGCACCGCCGTTGCGGCGCTCGCAGGTCTCGAAGACCTCGGAGAGCTCCTCGTTCGATACCAGCTCGCCGCCGCCCTCGCGGCCGAGCCGGAAGCGCTCGTTGACGCGCACCAGATTGGGCGAGGTGTAGACGTGAACGCGCTTGCCCGCCGCCTCCAGCATGGCGCGCATGAAGGCGACCGTGGAGCCCTTGCCGTTGGTGCCGGCGACGTGGATCACGGGCGGCAGGCGGCGCTCCGGGTGATCGAGCGCGGCGAGCATCCGCCACATGCGGTCGAGCGTCAGATCGATGCGGCGCGGATGGAGCGCGAGCAGGCGCGCCAGAATCGCGTCCATGGGGGCGGGCGAGGTCATGACGCCGGCCGCTCGCGCGGAAGCGGCTGGGCACCGCCTTGCTCCTCATGGTGAGGAGCGCTCCGCGGGAGCGCGTCTCGAACCATGCGGCCCCGATCGACAACGACGGGGGCCGCCCTCGCCCTTCGAGACGCCGCCTTCGGCGGCTCCTCAGGGTGAGGGCGGAGAGAGAGAGTCGCGATCCCTGCGATCACGCCGCCGGCTCGGGCGCCGGAGCGGCCTGCTGATCGGCGACGGCCGGCAGGTTGTTCGGCGGCTCGGGCGCCGGCTGCTTGGTGAGCAGGCGGCAGATCCGCGCGATGGTGGTGCGCATCTCGTGGCGATGCACTACCATGTCGACCATGCCGTGGGCCTTAAGATACTCGGCCTTCTGGAAGCCGTCGGGCAGCCGCTCGCGGATCGTCTGCTCGATGACGCGCGGGCCGGCGAAGCCGATCAGCGCGCCGGGCTCGGCGATGTGGACGTCGCCCAGCATCGCGTAGGAGGCCGTCACGCCGCCCGTCGTCGGGTTGGTCAGCACGACGATGTAGGGCTTGCGCACCTCGCGCAGCCGCTGCACCGCGACCGTGGTGCGCGGCATCTGCATCAGCGAGAGAATGCCCTCCTGCATGCGGGCGCCGCCCGACGAGACGAACAGGACGAACGGCGTCAGCTTGTCGATCGCGGTCTCGATACCGGCGACGATCGCCTCGCCGGCCGCCATGCCGAGCGAGCCGCCCATGAAGTCGAACTCCTGGACGCCGATCACCACGGGCTGGCCTTCCAGCTTGCCGTAGCCGAGCTTCACCGCATCGCCGAGACCGGTCTTGGCACGGGCGTCCTTCAGGCGGTCGGTGTAGCGGCGCGCATCGCGGAACTTCAGCGGATCGGCCGGCACGGCCGGCACGCCGACGTCGAACCAGGTCTCGCCGTCGAACATCGCCTTGAGGCGCGCGGTGGCGCCCATGCGCATGTGATAGTTCGAGCCCGGGATGACGAACTGGTTCGCCTCGACGTCCTTGTAGAAGACGAGCTGGCCGGTCTCCGGGCACTTGATCCAGAGATTCTCCGGCACCTCGCGGCGATTGAGGAAGCTGCGGATCTTCGGACGGACGACGTTCGAGATCCAGTTCATCGACGTGATGTCCATATCACCTACTCCGCGGCCGGACGCCGCGCGCTGCGCACGCCGGAGGCGAGCTCGCGCACCAGCCCGGCGGCAGCCTGGACGGTCGCGACCGTCGCGGCATCGTTGCTGTCGAGAGACGACTTGATCGCGGCGACCAGCGCCGAGCCGACCACCACGGCGTCGGCCCCTTGCGCGATCGCGAGCGCGTCGTCGGCGGTGCGCACGCCGAAGCCGACCGCGACCGGCAGCGGCGTCCTCGCCTTGATGGACGCGACGGCGCGGCCGACCGCGGCGAAGTCCGGCTTCGCCGTGCCGGTCACGCCGGTGATCGAGACGTAGTAGAGAAAGCCCGACGTGTTGGCGAGCACGGCCGGCATGCGGGCCGCGTCGGTGGTCGGCGTGAGCAGACGCACGAAGTTGATGCCGGCCTTCACGGCCGGCACGCACAGCTCGTCGTCCTCCTCGGGCGGCAGATCCACCACGATGAGCCCGTCGACGCCGGCCGCCTTCGCTTCGGCGAGGAAGCGATCGACGCCGTGCACGTAGATCGGGTTGAAGTAGCCCATCAGCACGATCGGGGTCGCGTCGTCGGTCTCACGAAAGGCGCGGACCAGATCGAGGGTCTTCGCCAGCGTCTGCCCTTTCGCGAGGGCGCGCTGCGACGAGGCCTGGATGGTCGGGCCGTCCGACATCGGATCGGAGAACGGCATGCCGAGCTCGATCACGTCGGCGCCGGCGGCCGGCAGCGCCTTCAGGATGGCGAGCGACGTCGCGGGATCGGGATCGCCGGCCGTGACGAAGGTCACGAGCCCGGCCCGGCCCTCGCGCTTGAGCGCCGCGAAGCGCGTGTCGATGCGGGTGGTCACAGCTTGCCCCCCAGGTGGCGCGCGACGGCGTCCAGATCCTTGTCGCCGCGGCCGGAGAGGTTGACGATCATCAGGTGGTCCTTGGGCTTCGTCGGCGCGATCTCGATCGCCTTGGCGAGCGCGTGGGCGGGCTCGAGCGCCGGGATGATGCCCTCGAGGCGCGAGCACAGCTTGAAGGCGTCGAGCGCCTCGTCGTCGGTCGCCGCGAGGTAGCTCACCCGGCCGACATCGGCGAGCCAGGCGTGCTCCGGGCCGACGCCCGGATAATCGAGCCCGGCCGAGATCGAGTGCGCCTCGTCGATCTGCCCGTCGGCGTCCATCAGGAGATAGGTGCGGTTGCCGTGCAGCACGCCCGGCCGGCCGCCCGTGATCGAGGCGGCGTGCTTGCCGGTCATGACGCCGTGCCCGGCCGCCTCGACGCCGTAGATCTCGACCGTCTCGTCGTCGAGGAACGGATGGAACAGGCCCATGGCGTTGGAGCCGCCGCCGATGCAGGCGACGAGCGAGTCCGGCAGGCGGCCCTCGGCCTCCTGCATCTGCGCCTTCGCCTCGATGCCGATGATCGACTGGAAGTCGCGCACCATCATCGGATAGGGGTGCGGACCGGCGACCGTGCCGATGCAGTAGAACGTGTCGGCGACATTGGTGACCCAGTCGCGCAGCGCCTCGTTCATGGCGTCCTTGAGCGTGGACGAGCCCGACGTGACGGGCCGCACCTCGGCGCCGAGCGCCTTCATGCGCAGCACGTTGGGCTGCTGCCGGTCGATGTCGACGGCGCCCATGTAGACGATGCAGTCGAGCCCGAATTTGGCGCACAGCGTGGCCGTCGCGACGCCGTGCATGCCGGCGCCGGTCTCGGCGATGATCCGCTTCTTGCCCATGCGCACCGCCAGCATGATCTGGCCGAGCACGTTGTTCACCTTGTGAGCGCCGGTGTGGTTGAGGTCCTCGCGCTTGAGGTAGATCTTCGCGCCGCCGAGATGGGCGGTCATCCGCTCGGCGAAATAGAGCGGCGACGGGCGGCCCACATAGGTCGCGAGATGGCCGTCCATGGTGCGCTTGAACGCCGGGTCGGCCTTGGCGGCCGTGTAGGCGGCCTCCAGCTCCAGCACGAGCGGCATCAGCGTCTCGGCGACGAAGCGCCCGCCATAGAGGCCGAAATGGCCGCGCTCGTCGGGCCCGGTCCGGAACGAGTTGGGTTTTTGGACGATGGTCATGCGGGTCCTGCGGATGCGGGGCCTGACGCGGCAGGGCCCGACGAAGCTCGGTTGCGCGCCGGTGCGCCGTGGGGAGCAGGCGTCCGCGGACCGCGCAGACCGCCCCGCGCCCGCGCGAGGTCACGCGGCCGTCATGGTCGGCCCCTTGCTAGCACCAAGCCGCCCGTCAGGGGAGAGGCAAACGCGTCACGCCCGCGGCCTTGCGACGGCAGGTGCCGAGGCCGCCGCGGCCCGTGCAGCCCGCACGAAATCCGCGACCTTTTGCGGGTCCTTGTCGCCCGGCGCCCGCTCGACCCCGGACGAGACGTCGACGGCCGGCGCCCGGGTGATCCGCAGCGCCTCGGCGACATTGGCGGGGTCGAGGCCGCCGGACAGCATGTGGACGAGGCCGGGATCGAGGTTGTCCAGCAGCCGCCAGTCGAAGGCTTGCCCGAGCCCGCCCGGCCGGGTCGCATCCTTGGGCGGACGGGCGTCGAACAGGATGCGGTCGGCGACCGCCGCATAGGCCGGCACGCGGGCGAGATCGGCGGCCGCGGCGATCCCGAGCGCCTTCATGACCAGGCGGCCGAACCGCTCCTTCACGGCGGCGACCCGCTCCGGCGTCTCCTTGCCGTGGAGCTGGAGCCAGTCGGGATCGAGCGCCGCGACGATGTCGTCCAGCAGCGCGTCGTCGGCGTCGACGGTGAGGGCCACCCGCAGCAGCCGTCCCTTCGCCTGCGCCGCCAAGGTGCGGCCGCGGGCGAGATCGACATGCCGGGGCGACGGCGGGAACACGACGAAGCCGGCCATGTCGGCCCCGGCCGCGACCGTCGCCTCGACCGCCTCCGATGTGGTGAGCCCGCAGATCTTGATCAGGAGGTTCATGGCGATGGCCGGGTCATGGCGATGGCCCTTCGACCAGAGCGATCAGCCTGTCCAAGCTCGCGACCAGCGGGTCGATCCTGTTCACGAGGACGTCGGCGATGAGCTCCAGGTCGATCTGCCAATAGGAATGCACGATGACGTTCCGTAAACCGACGATCGCTTGCCAGGGAATTTCGGGGGCTGCGGTCTTCACCATGGCCGAGACCTTGTTCAAGGCCTCCCCGCCGACGACCAGATCAAACAGGGCGGCGTGAAGCGGCTGCCTGGCTTCGGCCAGGACGTCCGCATCGAGACCGCCGGCGTTCCCCCAGGTGTACAACGCGAAGCTTCGCGCATCCTTCAGTCGGTCGATATCGGAACGGCTTTCGACCGGGCTCATAGGGGTTCGACGAGCCGTGGGAAGTCCACGGCCTCCCTGCCCTTCAGGCCACTGACGAGCACGAGCCCGACCGGACGCCCGAGGAGCTCGGCCAGATCGACCTCGGCCTGCGCCAGACCGAGCAGATCGAGCCCGGGCCGTTTCTCGGCGAGGAACTCCAGCGCGTTGTCGGCGAAGACGTGACCGATGCTGCCACGTGGCAGCAGCCCGAGGATTTTCAGCGGGTGCTTCGCCACGATCGCGGCGACGTGCATGCGCAGGATCGAGCGGTTGATGTCCGGGGCGTTCATGGCACCACCTCACCGACCGAGACCCGGTCCGCAACCGCGCTCGAACCCTCGGCTCCATCCCCGAGATGAGGACGCGCGATCGCTGCCGCAAGCTCACGGCAGCGATCCGGCGAGAACTATGGCCGAAGCGGACCTTCCGTGCCTCACGCGGCCGGGCGCGAGAGGGCGCGGGGCGGCCAGCGGCGGCCTTCGTCCTCGGCGTCGGCGACGCGCTGCTTGAGCTCGGCGATCTCGGCGCGGGCGGAGCCGAGCTCCCACTCGGCGCGGCGCGCGGTGCGGCGCCACTTGCCCTGGTTGAGCCAGGTCGCGACGCCGCCGACCAGGACGCCGAGGGCGACGAGGCCGAGCACCAGCACGAACAGCGGCACCTGCACGGCGTATTTCAGGTCGCCCGGATTGAAGGCGTCGAGCGAGATCGGCACGGTGTGGCGGTTGACCAGCGCCAGCGCGACGATGGCGATCGCCAGCGGCACCAGGACGACGACGGCGATAATCTTGCGGATCATGTCGAAATCACTTTCGATCGAAGTCCAAACGGGTGGCGCGGCCGACCGGATGCCCGGCGGGGCGAGCCGAGAGCGCGCCGCGAAGGCCGCGGCGGATCAGGACTGCGGCGGCTCCGGACGGTTCAGCCGCTCGCGCATCTCCTTGCCGGTCTTGAAGAACGGCACGCATTTCTGGTCGACCTCGACGTGCTGGCCGGTGCGCGGGTTGCGGCCCGTGCGGGCCGGCCGCTCCTTCACCGAGAAGGCGCCGAAGCCGCGCAGCTCGACGCGATCGCCGCGGGCGAGCGCCGCCGTGATCTCGTTGAGGATGGCGTTCACGATGTTCTCGACGTCCCGCTGGTAGAGATGCGGGTTCTGCGCCGCGATGCGCTGGACAAGTTCCGATTTGATCATCTGTCGTTTCCGCCGATCGTCGACGAGACCGGGCCGTCACGGCACCGCCAAATCTCGGCGATGCCCACCCGGAATGCGCGCGGGCGAAAACCGGCTCGTCCGGCCCGCGTCCCGCCGCCCTAGTCAGCCGCCGCAGGGTGCCAAAGCGCCAGCAGACCGTCAAGACTAAGGCGTTCAAAAGATTGAATTGTCCCGGTCCCCACGAGGCTGCGGGCGAGCGGCCCGAGGCCGACCGCCTCGGCCAGCGCGGCGGTGCCGAGATGCAGGAAGGACAGGTCGCCGAGCTTGGGGTCGAGCTTCCAGTCCTTGACCGGCAGCTTGGGGTCGATGCCCTTCTCCTTGGCGAGCCAAGCGACCGCCGTCTCCTCGGTGCCGATGGCGTCGACCAGCTTCAGCTCCACGCCCTGGCGGCCGGTGAACACCCGGCCGTCCGTCACCTTGGCGAGCAGCTCGCCGTCGAGGCCGCGGCGCTCCTTCACCATGGTGCGGAACCAGTCGTAAGAGTCGGCGACCAGGGCCGCGATGGCGGCGCGCGCCTCCGGGCTGGTCGGCTCGAAGCCGTTCGGCGCCGCCTTGAGGGGCGACGACTTCACCTCCTCCATGCGCACCCCGAGGGTCTTCAGGAGATCGGAGACGTTCGGGTACTGGAACAGGACGCCGATCGAGCCGACGATCGAGTTGCCCTGGGCGATGATGTGGTCGCCCGCCATCGCGGCGATGTAGCCGCCCGACGCCGCCATGCCGTCGACGACGATCACGGTCGGCTTCTTCTGGGCGAGCCGGCGCAACGCGGTGTGGAGCTGCTCGGAGCCGGCCGTCGTCCCGCCGGGGCTGTCGATGTGGACGATGACGGCCTTGGCGGCGCTCGCCTTGGACAGCTTCTCCAGCGCCTCGACGCGCTCCTGGTCGTTGCGGATGACGCCCTTGATGCCGATGCGGGCGATCTGGGCCGACCCCACCCCGCCGAGCCCCAGCTCGCCGCGCCCGCGCATCGCCGCCGTCACGGCGACGATGCCGACGACGGCGACCAGCACGGCCAGCACGCGCCAGAAGGTGAGCTTGCGCCGCATGCGGCGGCGGTCGACGAGAGCATCGGTGTCGAGCGACATCGGGAATTCCCTGGTCCGGCCGGCCCGCGCCCTAGCGCGCCGGCGCCGTCTCCCGCAATTATGCACAAATCGGGCGCCCGAAAGGCGGCCGCGACACGAGGGCGCCCCCGAAAATGCGGAACCGGCCGCTTTCGCGGCCGGTTCCTGAACAATTCGTTGATCTCTCCTCGCTGGTCGTTCCGGGCTCGGCTGCGACAGCAGTCGAGACCCGGAACCCAGCCGAGAGCACCGCGCCTGTTGTTGGATTCCGGGTTCGCGGGCTGCGCCCGCGCCCCGGAATGACAACAGTGCAGCGTTCGATCAGTCCTTCTTCTCGTTGGCGCGCTTGAGCGCGGTGCCGAGAATGTCGCCCAGCGTCGCGCCGGAGTCGGACGAGCCGTACTGGGCGATCGCCTCCTTCTCCTCGGCCACCTCGAGCGCCTTGATCGACACCTGCACCTTGTGCGACTTGCGGTCGAACTGGGTGACGCGGGCGTCGACCTTCTGGCCGACCGCGAAGCGGTCGGGGCGCTGCTCGGAGCGGTCGCGGGCGAGTTCGTTGCGCTTGATGAACGCGGCGAGGTCGGTGCCGACGATCTTCACGTCGATGCCGCCTTCCTTCACCTCGGTCACCTCGCAGGTCACCACGGCGCCCTTGCGGACGTCGCCGGCTTCCGCGAAGGGGTCGCCCTCGAGCTGCTTGATGCCGAGCGAGATGCGCTCCTTGTCGACGTCGACGTCGAGGACCTGGGCGCGCACGTGGTCGCCCTTCTTGAACTCCTCGATCACCTGCTCGCCCGGACGCTTCCAGTCGAGGTCGGACAGGTGGACCATGCCGTCGACGTCGCCGTCGAGACCCAGGAACAGGCCGAACTCGGTCTTGTTCTTGACCTCGCCCTCGACCACCGAGCCGGGCGGGTACTTCTCGACGAAGACCTCCCACGGGTTCCGCATGGTCTGCTTGAGGCCGAGCGAGATGCGCCGCTTGACCGGATCGACCTCGAGCACCTGCACCTCGACCTCCTGGGAGGTGGAGACGATCTTGCCCGGGTGGACGTTCTTCTTGGTCCACGACATCTCGGAGACGTGGATGAGGCCCTCGATGCCCGGCTCCAGCTCGACGAACGCACCGTAGTCGGTGATGTTCGTGACGCGGCCGTTGAGCCGCGTGTGGACCGGATACTTCGCCTCGATACCCTGCCACGGATCGGCCTGAAGCTGCTTCATGCCGAGCGAGATGCGGTGGGTCTCGTGGTTGATCTTGATGATCTTGACCTTGACCTGCTGGCCGATGTTCAAGACCTCGGACGGGTGGTTCACACGCCGCCAGGCGATGTCGGTCACGTGCAGCAGGCCGTCGATGCCGCCGAGGTCGACGAACGCACCGTAATCGGTGATGTTCTTGACCACGCCGTCGATGACCTGGCCTTCCTCGAGGTTCTGGACCAGCTCCTGGCGCTGCTCGGCGCGGGTCTCTTCCAGCACGGTGCGGCGCGACACCACGATGTTGCCGCGGCGCCGATCCATCTTCAGGATCTGGAACTGCTGCGGCACGTTCATCAGCGGGGTGACGTCGCGGATCGGGCGGATGTCGACCTGCGAGCGCGGCAGGAAGGCGACGGCGCCGTCGAGATCGACCGTGAAGCCGCCCTTGACCTGGTTGAAGATGACGCCCTGGACCTTCTCGTTGTTCTGGAACGCGCGCTCGAGCTTGCCCCAGCTCTCCTCGCGGCGTGCCTTGTCGCGCGACAGCACGGCCTCGCCGAGCGCGTTCTCGACGCGCTCAAGGTAGACCTCGACGGTGTCGCCGACCTTGACCTCGTTCTGCCGTCCGGGACCCATGAACTCGCGGAGCGCCACGCGCCCCTCGGTCTTCAGCCCGACGTCGATGACCGCGAGATCCTTCTCGATCGCGACGACGGTTCCCTTGATGACGGTGCCTTCGTGCAGGTTGCCCTGCGTGAAGGATTCCTCGAGCATGGCCGCGAAATCTTCGTGAGCGGCGTTCGTGGCGTGAGCGGTCTGAGCCATGTAGTCTCCTGACGGGACAGCCGGCGGGCTGGTGTTGGCGAAACGTCCGCATGACCGCTCGGGCCGAAGGCCCCGTAGCCTTCGGCTGCCACGCCGTCCCTTCCCTCCCGTCATGGGATGGGTCGAGATGCGTGGGCCGGCCCGATCTACCGAGCGGTCGGGACATGCTGAGCCCGGGTGCCGCAGCGTCGAGGCCGCGGGAGCCGGATCGATCCGTCGTGAGGAAAGACGATCCGTTTTCAACGCGACCAGCCGGCCTCGTCCGGCGGCGCCCTCGTGGGAGGCTCCGGACAGGTCGGCGCGGATGCGTCGGCTCGGGGCGCGCATCGAGGTTGTCGGCGGCCCGGACTGCGGCGTCTATATCGTATCCGCCGGGGTCCGAGCAAGGCGTCGCAATCGCCGTGGAAGACGTTAAGTTGTGCGCGCACTGTGCGCTGCAGCGCCGACCGACGCTCGGAGGCGCGAGCGCCGCACCCGACTACCGGAACGAGACCGCCGAGGCCATGACCGTCCTGAAGGTGCGCCACCTCACGACCTACCGGTATCGCAGGCCGGTCGGCTTCGGCGAGCACCGGATGATGTTCCGGCCGCGCGACTCCTACGACCAGCGGCTGATCGAGGCGACGATGACGATCTCGCCGCGGCCGAGCGCGCTGCGCTGGGTGCACGACCCGTTCGGCAACGCCGTGACGCTGGTCCGTTTCGATCGCGACGCCGACGAGCTCGTCTTCGAGAGCCGGATCGCGGTCGAGCACTTCCCCGACCCGATCGACTTCCAGAGCGAGGAGCGGGCCAAGACCTACCCGTTCTCCTACGCGCCCGAAGAGACGCCCGACCTCGCCCCCTACATGGTGCGCCAGTGCCCCGACCCGGATGGCGAGCTGGAGCGCTGGGCGCGGCGGTTCCTCCGCCCCGGTCAGGACACCCCGACCGGCCGGCTGCTGATGACCCTGACGGCGGCGATCGGCGAGAGCTTCGTCTACAACCGGCGCACCGAATCCGGCACCCAGGACCCGCTGACCACCCTGCATCTCGGCCGCGGCACCTGCCGGGACTTCGCCCTGTTCATGATCGAGGCGGTGCGCGCGCTCGGCTTCGCGGCGCGCTTCGTGTCGGGCTATCTCTATGTCCCGACCCGCGACGGGCCGCGCCATCTCGGCGGCGGCTCGACCCATGCCTGGGTCCAGGTCTACCTGCCGGGCGCCGGCTGGGTGGAGTTCGACCCCACCAACGGCATCATCGGCAACCGCGACCTCGTCCGGGTCGCCGTCGCCCGGCTGCCGTCGCAGGCCGTCCCCCTCTCCGGCACGTTCCACGGCAGCGCCGACGACGAGCTCGGCATGACGGTCGAGGTCCAGGTGACGTCGGAGGACCCGGCCGAGGGGTGAACGGATCTCTCTGCCTCCAAGAAGCTCGGAGCCCTGGGCTCACCCCCCTCCCCACCCCTCCCCCACAAGGGGGGAGGGAGCCGGCTGCGGCGGGCCGCCGGGCCGGAGTCAGACGACAAGACGCGCCGACGACGGAACGTGCACTCGGACCGAACCGCGAATGCGCCGAGGTGGCGCCTCCTGCGTCCCTCCCCCCTTGTGGGGGAGGGACAGGGAGGGGGGTGAGCCACGAGCCTGGCGCTCGATGTGGCCAATTCCGCCGTGCCGTCGAGCAGGGCCGAAACATCAACCGCCAGCTCGGCGTTGGCACCCCGCTTGCATTTTCCGTCGAGACGACCGTGCCCCGCTAACCGGAGACCCTGTCGCGTGAAAATCCGTGCCGGCTACGACATCGCCTTCGACTGTCCGCAGCCCACCCCGATGATCCTCCTGGTGTCGGTGCACGCCTCGCGCATCGGCGACCTCCTGAGCCCGCAGCACATCACCTTCGACCCGCCGCTGCCGACCCGCACCTACGAGGACCCGTTCGGCAATGCCTGCACCCGCATCGTCGCGCCGGCCGGCCGGGTGCGGTTCTCCGCCGACTTCCTGGTGGCCGACAGCGGCCGGCCCGACGAGGTGGCTCCCGACGCCCCCCAGGTCGCCGTCCAGGATCTGCCGGACGACACGCTCGTCTACCTGCTCGGCAGCCGCTACTGCGACACCGAGCATCTCGCCGAGCAGGCGTGGTCGCTGTTCGCCGGGACGCCGCCGGGCTGGGCCCGGGTGCAGGCGATCTGCGACTACGTCCACGACCACCTGACCTTCGACTACATGCAGGCGCGCTCGACCCGCACGGCCGCCGAGGGGCATTCCGAGCGGCTCGGCGTCTGCCGCGACTTCGCCCATCTCGCCATCACGTTCTGCCGCTGCATGAACATCCCGGCGCGCTACTGCACCGGCTATCTGGGCGACATCGGCGTGCCGAAGGACCCGCAGCCGATGGATTTTTCCGCCTGGTTCGAGGCCTATCTGGGCGGCCGCTGGTACACGTTCGACGCCCGCCACAACGTGCCGCGCATCGGCCGGATTCTCGTCGCCCGCGGCCGCGACGCGACCGACGTCGCGATCTCGACCTCGTTCGGCCGCGCCGATCTGGCGAACTTCACGGTGATCACCGACGAGGTGGAGTGAGGACCCGAAGCGCCGAGGGTCACCTCCCCCCTTGTGCGGGGAGAGGTCGACGCGCGCAGCGCGGCGGGTGAGGGGGCGTCTCCACACGACGGCCGGCGCCGTTGCCCCTCACCCGACTCGCCGCTTCGCGGCGAGCCACCCTCTCCCCGCTTCGCGGGGCGAGGGAAACAACCCGCGCAGCGGGGAGAGGGAACGGGCGGCGCCCGTCAGCCCCGCCGCGCCTCGACCAGCGCGATCGCGGCGGCCACCGCCGCCTCGACGTCGAGCGCCGTGGTGTCGAGCACATGCGCGTCGGCGGCGGCGACCAGCGGGGCGACGGCGCGGCCGGAGTCGCGCGCGTCGCGCCGGCGAATGTCGGCCAGCACCTCGGCCTCCTCGATCGCGAGCCCGCGCGCGGAAAACTCCAGCCAGCGGCGATGCGCCCGCGCTTCGGGTGAGGCGGTGACGAAGATCTTCACGTCGGCCTGCGGGCAGATCACCGTGCCGATGTCGCGGCCATCGAGCACGGCGCCGGGCGGGGTCGCGGCGAACTCCTGCTGGAAGTCGAACAGGGCGGCGCGCACCTCCGGGATCGCCGAGACGATCGACGACGCCTCGCCGACGACTTGGCTCTTCAGCACCGTCTCGTCGAAGCCGGTCGGATCGAGCGCCTGCGCGGCGGCCGCCGCCTTCTCGCGGTCGTCCGGGGCGTGACCGGCCGCGAGGACCGCGTGCGCCACGGCCCGATACAACAGCCCGGTGTCGAGATGGCGCAGCCCGTAATGGATGGCGAGGCGCTTGCCGAGCGTCCCCTTGCCGGACGCCGCCGGCCCGTCGATGGCGATGATCATGTCTTGTTCGTCAACCCGTTGCACCAGCCGCGGGGCGCCGGGGGTCGCCGTCGGGCCGGCAGGCTATTCCATGCCGGACACACTTCTGCAATATCCCCCCGCCCGGTTGTATCCCGGGCCGTTGTGAAGGGGGACATCATGGACGCGGCCGCACGGCGCCTCGACAGCTTCGGAAAGCTCCTCGCCCATGCGCGCGAGCGGCTGGCGCTCGACATCGGCTTCGTGCTGTGGGACGGCGCACGGGTGCCGGACGATCTCGCGCCCGAGGCGCTGGCGGTGCGGATCGCCGACGAGGGCGCCGTCGCCGCGCTGGTGCGCCGGCCGAACCTGGAGACGCTCGCGAACCTGTGGGCGGCCGGGCGCATCGCGCTCGTCAACGGGACGATCTTCGATCTCGTCAAGCAGCGCCCCAAGGTGCGCACCAAGGACTTCCTGAAGACCCTCGACAAGACGCTGACGCTGACGACCGCGGCGCGCTTCTTCACGGTGTCGCGCGGCGGCCCGTGGCCGCTCGAGGAGACGCCCGACGAGGCGCCGAGCAGCGGCGCGCCGTCCGAGAACAAGAAGAACATCGCCTATCACTACGACGTCTCGAACGCCTTCTACGCGCTCTGGCTCGACCGCGAGATGGTCTACACGTGCGGCTACTGCACCGACTGGGACAACGACGTCGACACCATCCAGCGCGACAAGCTGGAGCACATCTGCCGCAAGCTTCGCCTGAAGCCGGGCGAGCGGCTCCTGGACGTCGGCTGCGGCTGGGGCGCGCTCTCTTGCTACGCGGCGCAGCACTATGGCGTGATCGCGCACGGCGTCACGCTCTCCGAGCAGCAGGTCGCCTGGGGCCAGGAGAAGGTCCGCCGCCTCGGGCTCGAGGACCGCGTGACGATCGAGCTGCGCGACTACTCGACGGTCGACGGCCAGTACGACAAGGTCGCGGCGATCGGCATCCAGGAGCATATCGGGATCGACAACTACCCGACCTACTACGACACCGTGAACCGCGTGCTGGTTCCGGGCGGGCTGTTCCTGCACCACGCCATCACCCGGCCCGCCAAGCGCGACGACAAGACCTTCCGCAAGAAGCGCGCCGAGTTCGCGCTGCTGACCAAGTACATCTTTCCGGGCGGCGAGCTCGACCACATCGGCAACACCGTGACGATGCTGGAGCGGCACGGCTTCGAGGTGCACGACGTCGAGCAGCTGCGCGAGCACTACTGGAAGACCTGCAAGCTCTGGCACGACCGGCTGGTCGCCAACGAGGCGGCCGCGGTCGCCGAGGTCGGCGAGGTCAAGACGCGGATGTGGATCGCCTATCTGGCGGCCTGCGCGATCGCCTTCGAGCGCAACACGGTCGGGCTCTACCAGACGCTCGCGTCGAAGCGCCGCCGCGGCCCCTCCGGCCTGCCGCCGACCCGGGCGGATCTGTATCGCGACACGGCGGCCGGAGCGCCGTCGGCGGCCCCGAACGGCGGCCGCGCCGTGCCGACCCCGGTGCGATCGAGTGTGAAGCCGCGGTGAGACGGCGGCGTAGCCCGCATGGAGCGCAGCGGAATGCGGGACGGCCCTGCCCCCGCATTCCGCTTCGCTCCATGCGGGCTACGATTCGCTCCTACCCGATGTCGGCGCCGAGCCCGCGCATCGTCTCGACGAAGCCCGGGAAGCTCGTGGCGATGAAGGCGGCGTCGTCGACCGCGACGGGCCTCTCGGTGGCGAGGCCCATCACCAAAGCCGACATGGCGATGCGGTGATCCATGTGGGTGGCGACCGTGCCGCCGCCGGGCGGACGGCCCTTGCCCCCAAACCCCTCGACGATCATGTCGTCGCCGTCGATCGTCACCGTGACGCCGTTGACGCGCAGCAGATCGGCCGTGGCAGCGAGCCGGTCGGATTCCTTCACCCGCAGCTCCTTGAGGCCGCGCATCACCGTGGTGCCGCGGGCGAAGGCGGCGGCGACGGCGAGCACCGGGTACTCGTCGATCATGGCCGGCGCCCGCTCGGGCGGCACCTCGACGCCGGTGAGCTGCGAGAACCGCACCCGCAGGTCCGCCATCGCCTCGCCGCCGTCCTCGCGGGCGTCGACCTCCTCGATCGACGCGCCCATCTCGCGCAGCGTGGCGATCAGCCCGGTGCGCAGCGGGTTGGTCATCACGGTCTCCAGCACGATGTCGGAGCCCGGCACCAGCAGCGCCGCGACCAGCGGGAACGCCGCCGAGGACGGGTCGGCCGGCACCACGACGTCGGCGCCGTGCAGCTCCGGCTGACCCTTCAGGGTGATTCGCCGCCCGTGCGCGCCGTCCGGCACCACCGTCACGGTCGCCCCGAAGTGCAGCAGCATCTTCTCCGTGTGGTCGCGGGTCGCCTCGCTCTCGATCACCACGGTCTCGCCCGGCGCCGACAGGCCGGCGAGCAGCACAGCCGACTTCACCTGGGCGGAGGGCACCGGCGTCGCGTAGACGATCGGCAGCGGGTCGCGGGCGCCGGCGAGCATGATCGGCAGGCGATCACCCTCGGCGGCCTGCAGCACGGTCGCGCCCATCTTCACCAGCGGATCGAGGATGCGGCGCATCGGCCGGCGGCGCAGCGAGGCGTCGCCGTCGAACATCGCCGTCACCGGGCAGCCGGCGACGGCGCCCATCACCAGCCGGGAGCCGGTGCCGGCATTGCCGAAGTCGAGCGTCTCGGGCGGCGCCGCGAAGCCCCCCACCCCGACGCCGTCCACGGACCAGGCGCCCGGCCCGGTGCGGGCCACGGTGGCGCCGAGCAGGCTCATCGCCTTGCCGGTCGCCAGCACGTCCTCGCCCTCCAGCAGGCCCGTGACGGTGGTGCGGCCGACCGACAGCGCGCCGAGAATCAGTGCCCGGTGCGAGATCGACTTGTCGCCGGGCACGCGGACGCGGCCGGCGAGCGGGCGGGCACCGCGGGCGGTGAGAGGCATGAGGGCGGCGGTCGAGGACATGAGCGGGACCCCGGGAAACGGCGGCGAGCAATCGGAAAGCGGGCTGTCTTACCGGGGATCGCCGGTCCCGCCCACAGGAATCTCGGAGCCGCCGCCGGGCGGGACCAGGCCGCCGACTCCGCCGACGTCGACCTTTCACCCGGAGCGCGGCAGCCCCATAGGGCGACCGGCCGACCGACCGCCGGCAGGGCCGGCACGAATCACCCGACATGGCTGTCCGGCACCGCGCCGGCGCTATTGACAGGGGACATCCGAGTCGCCAGACGAAGGGTCCGTTTTTTCCGACTTCCGCTTCAAGGATTTCCGACCGTGGCAAAACCCGAGCTCGGTACGAAACGCCTCTGCGCCTCGTGCGGCGCCAAGTTCTACGATCTGTCCAAGGACCCGATCGTCTGCCCGAAATGCGGCACCGTCTACGAGGTCGCCGCCCCGGTGGCGCCGAGGACGTCGATCTCGACGAGAGCCTCGACGACGACGCCTTCATCGCCGAGGACGAGGAAGAGGACACGGACGTGTCGGAAATTCTCGGCGGCGACATCGAGGACGAGGAAGAGACTTGATGTCCGGCCCAAGGTGTGGTTCTAAGCGCGGCGCCGACGCGCCGGGCCTTGAACCGGCCGGCGACCGGGCCTAGAACGCTCGGGACGACACCCCGGCGGGACGGACCGCCGATCTGGCCGAAAGGCCGGCGGACGACACCGGGGTGAGACGTTCAAGGGTGAGACTTTCGACACGGAACGCCCAAGCCCGTGTCGCGCGTGGGGCCATAGCTCAGTTGGGAGAGCGCTTGAATGGCATTCAAGAGGTCAGGGGTTCGACTCCCCTTGGCTCCACCAAAAATACCTCTGATTATTCACCGGTTTAGGTCGCGGCTCGTATGAGCGACCGCGGCGCGGCTGCGCCGTTTCTCCCTTCTGGAAGCACATTGGAAGCACGGCGCGAATCGTAGGGCAGTCGCAGCCGTTCTTTTTTCAGGGCCGAACGTTCCGAGGCGAATCGCGGATGACGCCCCGGCGGACCGCATACCGGTCCCGCGTCATGGCCGGCAGGGATCCCGAGCCCACCCCATTCGCACCCGCCAGACCCTGGGTTCGTCGTGCGGCGGGGCATACGATTCGCAGCCACGCTCCCCCTTCACGCCAGCATGCGCTCCAGGGCGAGCTTCCGCCTCTCCCACTCCGGCATCATCTGAGCGAGCAGGTCGAAGAAGGCGCGGCCGTGGTTCGGGTGGCGGGCGTGGGCCAGCTCGTGGACGATCACGTAGTCGATGCAGGGCAGCGGCGCGCGGACCAGGTCGCGATTGAGCGTGATTCGGCCTCTGCCGCTGTGGCTGCCCCAGCGGCGCTTCATGGGCCGGATGGCGAGGCTCGGCGTCCGCGCCGCGATTCGCGAGAAGCGCGCGACGATCGCCTCGAAGCGCTCCTGCAGCTTGCAGTCGGCGCGCTCGCGATACCACGCCTCCAGCAGCACGCGAACGCGCTCCGGCGACGGCGTGCCGGCGACCGTGATTCGGAAGTAGCCGCCCTTCAGGCGCACCCCCTCCTCGTCGCCGCTCTCGACCTTCAGCCGGTACTGGCGGCCGAGATAGAGGTGCGTCTCGCCGCCGACGTAGCGCCGCTCGGGCGTGCGCGGCAGGAACTGCTCGAACCAGCGGCGCTGCTGCAGCACCCACCCCGCACGCCGCAACAGCCGCTGTTCGATGACATGCCGATCGGTGCCGGCCGGCGCGACGACCTCGACGGCGCCGTCCGGGTGGACCGAGATCGCGAGCGTCTTGCGGGCCGAGTGGCGGGCCGAGTAGTCGATCCTTTGGCCCGCATAGGCGATCGATCCGTGCATCCTCAGGCCATCCGCGCGCGTGCGACCTTGAGCACGGCATCGACGATCGCGTCGATCTGCTCCGGCTCCAGCGCGATGCCGTGCTGGTCGCGCACGACGTCGAAGAAGTAGTCGTCCATGCGGTTCCGCATGGCATTCTGGACGTCGACATTCTCGGTCCAGTTGACGACCTTCAGCGTCTTGACGATCGACACCAGCTCCAGCGCGGCGGCGGCCAGCACGGGCCGGATATTGCCGCCCTGCGGTCCGGTGATCCCGCTCATGGCGTTCTGGAGCGAGTTGAACACCGCGACGGCATGCTCGTCCGCCCGGACCTCGGCGGGAACGTCGTCGTGCTTGGGCCGCCGGACCTGAGGAGAGTCGCCAATTCCGTCCAGTAAGGCGGCGGGTTACAGGCGCCAACTCGGACAGCCCGTCAAATTCTCTCAACCCTAATCCGTCTGGCCTGCTGCAATCAAGTCGTGGCGCCTCAGCCGCGATTTCTCGCTTTTCTGATCGCCGTTTCCGCGCACGGGTAGATCTCTTCCCAGCAAAGTTAAGGAACAACAGGAGAGATAACCAGTCTTCCCGCCACCTACACCTCCACCCAGCCGAATCGAACCACCGGTTTCACGGGACGTCGCAGCGGCCGGGCTGCAAAAGACCGACCAAGCTCGATGCTTTCGTCGGTAAACGGCACCGAACTTCAAGAGGCGTAGCTGATGCAGCATGCGGCCAGGACGTATGGCCCTTTCACCACCGGACGAAGACGCGCGCCACGCCCCAGCCGACCACGGTCACGACCAAGATCGCGACTGGATACCAGGCGGCGACGAACAGGGGCGAGTCGTCCGGGCAGTGGCTGGCATAGAGGAAGGCACCAAGACCGCCGCCCAGCAGGCCGGCGAACACGCCGGCAAGATCCGGCCGGGTCGGCGCGCCCCTTCTCAGGAACAGGATGACGGCCGCGAGGATCGGAGCCGAGAGCAGCGGGATGCAGAGCAGGCAGGCGACGGCGTTCTCGCCGATCAACCGAGTCCGCCATGCCGCGGCGTCGACCACGGCCAGCTCGACCAGCACGCCGATCGCGAGCAGGAGGGGTGCGATCAGCACCGCCAGCGTGGCGCGCCCGGGCTGCCCGTCCGGCCGCGCGAGCCGCCCGACGATCGGCACCGCAGCGAGGGCGAGCGTGAGTGCGACGATCAGCTTGAAATCGAACCGAGGCTGGAAAAGCGCCGTCGAGAGATCGCGCGGCGCCAGAGTCGCGGCATAGACAAGCAGAGAACCGACCAGCCCGAGTCCCACCGCGCCGGCCAGCGCGCCGGACCCGAACGGCTCACGCGTCTCGCGATCGGCCACGAGGGCTTGAATGAGCTCATCGGTCTTCATGTTACGCCCGCCGTGCTGTTGAGCGATTTGAGAGCGCGGTGGAGCGCGACCCGCACCGCGACCGCCGTCATCGAAAACTTCGCCGCGGCCTCGCCGATCGACAGTCCGTCGATGGCGATCGCCTGAATGACCTGTCTCTGGCCCGGCGGCAGCGCATCGAGGCGGCGCTCGACATCGCGCTCGAGGGCCGGGCGTGCCGGCTCGTCGGCCACCAGCAGGTCACCGAACTCGTCGATCGACACGTCGTTGCCGCGCCCGCGTGGAAGCCGGAGCGTGTCGATCAGCTTGTGCCGCGCGATCGCACGGATCCAGGGCCCGATCGGACGCGCCTCGTCCCAGGTGTGCCGCTTCAAATGAAGCGCGAGCAATGTGTCCTGCACGATGTCCTCCGCATCGGCTCCCGACCGGCCGGAGCGAACGAGTTCGCGTCGGATGATCGGCCTCAGCCACTCGGCGACGTCCCGCAGCAATCGTGTGTAAGCGGCAGCGTCGCCGCGCGACGCCGCTCTCATGGCCTCCGCTAGGTCGTGCTCGCTGCGGTCCACCCGCACGTTCATAGTCCTTTTCGGCTCGATCGCGCCGATGTTACGCCGGGCCGGAATTAATCTTCCCGCACCCGGCATGGCGGGTGCCTAGGTACTACACCCGACCCCGTCGGACCAGTAACACCGGCCACCATCCGCCGAAGAATAGGATGGACGACGCCAGCCCTCGCCGGTCTCCGACCGCACGAGGGCGACCCCCGGCCGCGCCGCCCGCTGATTCACACGCGGAGGCAGACATGATTTCGATCCTCGTGCCGCGCCGGCACAGGCTGCAACTCGGGCTCGCCGCGGCGATGTCCCTCGCCCTGGCCGGCACGGCCCTTACCCAGCAAGGCGGCGGAATGCCGGCGCCCGGCCCGATGCCGCCGGCCCCCATGGCGACAGCCCCGATGGCCCCGATGGCTTCGATCGACCGCGCGAAGATCCTCACGGACCTCGGCGTCTTCGGGGACTTCGCGGTCTACAAGCTGCGGCCCGAATACGCGATGCTGCCGGCTGCCGACCGCAAGGCGGCCGCGGCCGAGGTGCTCGCCGTCGTCGCGAAGCACAAGGACAAGGTGATCGTCGACGCCTACCTGACCCGCGGCTTCGACGCCAAGAGCGACTATTTCCTGCGCGTGCACGCCTACGACCTCGCCGCCGCGCAGAAGTTCCTCACCGACTTCCGCGCCACCAAGTTCGGCTCCTACTCCGACGTCACCGAGAACCTGGTCGGCATCACCAAGGGGCTCAACTACATCACCAAGCAGAAGTCGGAGACGCTCAATGCCGGGCTGTTCGCGGCCACCTACACGGATCCGGCGCCCCGCTACGCGATCATGATCCCGGTGAAGAAGAACGCCGAGTGGTGGAACATGACGCCCGAGCAGCGGCTGAAGGAGATCGAGGTTCACACGGCGCCGACGCTGCAGTATCTCGTCAACGTCAAGCGCAAGCTCTATCACTCGACCGGCCTCTCCGACACCGACTTCATCACCTATTTCGAGACAAACGATCTCGGTGCGTTCAACAATCTGCTGATCGCGCTCGCCCAGGTTCCGGAGAACAAGTATCACGTCCGCTGGGGCAACCCGACCGTGCTCGGCACGATCCAGTCGATCGACTCCGTGGTGAACACGCTCTCGGACGCCGACCGCTCCATGTGACCGGTCGTGAGCGGTGGCGGGTGTCCGCTGCCGCTCACGCCGGAGACTCCGCCGTTCGCCGGTCCGCGTTCGCGCGGGCCGGTGGTTCGACCTCCCTCACCCCCATCACGACCGCGATCCGACATGCCCCCGACATGTCCGCGAGGTCCTGTCCCGGTCCGGCTCGCCGCCCCCGTCCGCGATCCGCCCCGTTTCGATTGCCGGCCTTCTCGCTCGCGTGACGCCGTCGCGCGCGCGTCATCCTGTCAAACTCTTCCGCCGGGAGATTCTCCATGTCGAAGACGACCCGCAGGGATCTGCTGAGATTGGGCGGTGCCGCGTATCTGGGCACGCTGTTCAGCGGCCCGTTCGCGTTGAAGGCGCTGGCCCAGGCGCCAGCGGCCTCGCCGCAGATGCAGCACGACTACGCCGGCTGGGAGCAGCTCTACCGTGACAAATGGAGCTGGGACACCAAGACGCGCGGCGCGCATCTGATCAACTGCACGGGCGCCTGCCCGCACTGGGTCTACACCAAGAACGGCATCGTGCTCCGCGAGGAGGCCTCGAAGGACATGCCGCCGCTCGCGGGCGTTCCCGAATACAATCCGCGCGGCTGCAACAAGGGCGCCTGCGGGACGGACTATCTCTACGGGCCGCACCGGGTGAAGTATCCGCTGATCCGCACCGGCGCGCGCGGCGAAGGAAAGTGGCGCCGTGCGAGCTGGGACGAGGCGCTCGGCATCATCGCCGACAAGATGCTCGACACGATCCGGGACCACGCGGTCGACTGCATCAGCGTCTACACGCCGGTGCCGGCGGTCGCGCCGGTGTCGTTCTCGGCCGGGCATCGCTTCGCCCACCTCATCGGTGCCCACACGCACACCTTCTTCGACTGGTACGGCGACCACCCGACCGGCCAGACGCAGACCTGCGGCGTCCAGGGCGACACCGCCGAGACGGCGGACTGGTTCAACGCCAAGCTGATCCTGCTGTGGGGCTCGAGCCCGGCCGTCACTCGCATTCCCGACGCGCACTTCATCAGCGAGGCGGCGCTCAACGGCAGCCGGGTCGTCAGCATCGCGCCGGACTACAACGCGACGACCATCAAGGCCGATACCTGGATCCACCCCAAGCCCGGCACCGACACGGCGCTGGCGCTCGGCATGGCGCACGTCCTGATGCGCGACAAGCTGGTCGACGTCGCCAACGTCAAGGAGCAGACCGATCTCCCCTATCTGATCCGCACGGACACCAAGAAGTTCCTGCGCGAGGCCGACGTGGTGCAGGGCGGCTCGGCCGCGAAGTTCTATGTGTGGGACACCAAGACCAAGAAGCCCGTGATCGCCAAGGGATGCTGGGGCGAGGAGCCGCCCGGCGGCCGGCCGGCCGCTCAGCCCGCCTACCTGGGGCGCAACACGCACACCTTCCCGGACGGCACCATCGCGCTCGGCGATCTCGACCCGGCGCTCGAGGGCAGCTTCAAGGTCACGCTCAAGGACGGCAAGTCGGTCGACGTGAAGCCGGCCTATGCGCTCTACGCCGAGCGCATCATGCGCGACTACACACCCAAGAAGGTGTCGGAGATCACCGGCGTCGCCGAGAAGGCGATCGTCGATCTCGGCAAGTCCTACGGCACCGTCAAGCCGGCGATGATCATCAGCGGTGGCGGCACCAATCACTGGTACTGGAGCGACATCGAGATCCGCGCTTTCCATCTGCTCTCGTCGCTCACCGGCAACGAGGGCAAGAACGGCGGCGGCGTCAACCACTACATCGGCCAGTGGAAGCCGGTCGCGGTGCCGGGCGTCCTGGCGCTGTCGTTCCCGCAAGGCGCGGCGCGGCATCGCTTCACCCAGACGACGATCTGGACCTACGTGCACGCCGACGCCTACGACGCCATGGAGACGGTGGGCATCGACACCCGCAAGTATCTGCGCGCCAGCCTCGACCAGAAGATGATGCCGATCTATCCGCGCGAGGGCCGCGATCCCAAGGTGTTCATCGTCTATCGCGGCAACTTCCTGAACCAGGCGAAGGGCCAGAAATACGTCCTGCAGAACCTGTGGCCGAAGCTCGACCTGATCGTCAATCTCAACCTGCGCATGGACTCGATGGCGCTCTATTCCGACATCGTGCTGCCGGCCGCGCACTGGTACGAGAAGCTCGACCTGCAGATGACGGAGGAGCACACCTTCGTCCACATGACCGAGCCGGCGATCCCGCCGATGCACGAATCGAAGCACGACTGGGACGTGTTCGCGCTGCTCGCCAAGAAGATGCAGGACCGCGCGGTGGCGCGCGGGATGTCGCGCGTCTTCGACGAGCAGTTCAACGTCTCGCGCGACTTCTCCACGCTCTACGCGCAGCAGACCGACAACGGCAAGCTGGAGAGCGCCGCCCAGGCGGCGCAGTTCATTCTCGACAACGCGCCGGCCACCAAGGGCCTCACGCTCGACATGATCCGCGAGCGGCCGCAGCGCTTCAAGGCGAACTGGACCTCGCCCATCAAGGAGGGCGTGCCCTACACGCCGTTCCAGTTCTACACCGAGAGCAAGAAGCCGTGGCCGACCCTCACCGGACGGCAGCAGTTCTACATCGATCACGACTGGTTCATCGAGATGGGCGTCGAGCTGCCGGTCTACAAAGCGCCGGTCGACGCCGACGCGTTCCCGCTGCGATTCAACACGCCGCACAGCCGCCACGCCATCCACTCGACCTTCAAGGACAACGTGCTGATGCTGCGGCTCCAGCGCGGCGGCCCGGTGCTGGAGATGCCGCCCGGCGAGGCGAAGGCCCGCGGCTTGCGCGACAACGACTGGGCCGAGGTGTGGAACGACCACGGGCGGATGATCTGCCGGGTGAAGATCCACAATCGCGAGCCAGAGGGGCGGGTCACCATGTGCCACACCCCCGAGCTCTACATGGATCTGATCGAGGGCTCGACCCAGAGCGTCTGCCCGATCCGCATCAACCCGACGAGCCTGGTCGGCAACTACGGTCATCTGCTGTTCCGGCCCAACTACTACGGGCCGGGCGGAACCCAGCGCGACGCCCGCGTCCAGGTGCGCCGCTACACGGGTCTGATCCCGAGCTGAGCGGCACGACGCCACGGGACGGCCGCCCTCGACGGCGCGCCGTCCCCGAACCAGGGTTTCGAGGACGACGATCATGGCCAAGCAGATCACCAAACCGGAAAAGCAACTCTCCTTCGTGGTCGATCTCAACAAGTGCATCGGCTGCCAGACCTGCACGGTCGCCTGCAAGAAGCTGTGGACGAACCAGCGGGGCGAGGATCCGATCTACTGGCGCAATGTCGAGACGCGCCCGGGCAAAGGGTATCCGCGCAACTGGGAGAACGAGGGCGGCGGCTTCAACGCCGCCGGCGAGGTCCAGCGCGGCCGCATGCCGACCGCCGGCGACTACGGCGTGCCGTTCGAGTTCGACTACGAGGCGCGGCTGTTCCAGGGAAATCCCGGCCGGGTGCGCCCGCGCCCCGCCGCGACCACGGCGGGCTTCGCGTCCTGGGCGCCGAACTTCGACGAGGACCAGGGCGAGGGCACCTATCCCAACAACTACTATTTCTACCTGCCGCGCCACTGCAACCACTGCAGCAAGCCGGCCTGCCTGGAAGCGTGCCCCAACGACGCGATCTACAAGCGTGCGGCCGACGGCATCGTCCTGATCGACCAGACCAAGTGCAAGGCGGCGCGCAACTGCGTGCAGGCCTGCCCCTACGACAAGACCTACTTCAACACGGCTGTCCAGAAGGCGAGCAAGTGCATCGGCTGCTATCCGCGCATCGAGAAGGGCGTCGCCACGGCGTGCGTCGCCCAGTGCGTCGGCCGCGCCATGCATGTCGGCTTCATGGAGGACACGGCGAGCTCGGTTCACCAGCTCACCAAAGTTTGGAAGGTCGCGTTGCCGCTCTACGCCGGACGCGGCACCGAGCCCAACATGTTCTACATCCCGCCGGTCCTCGGTCCGGCGACGGAGGATGAGCAGGGCAATCTCCGCACCGACAAGAAGATCCCGATGGAGTATCTGGTCAAGCTGTTCGGCAACGACGTGCCGCGCGTGATGAAGGTCCTCAACGACGAGCGCGGCAAGCGTCTGATGAGCCAGCCGTCCGAGCTGATGGACATCATGATCGGCCGGCGCAGCGCCGACATGATGCTGAACCCGCTGACGTGATCAACGAACCGGACGGGCCGGATCAGGGCGAAGGCTCCGGAGGAGGAAGAATGAAGAGCATCCTGCCGATCGGCGTCGCGCTCGCGATCCTGCTCGTTCCGGGCCTGGCGCCCGGCCAGGAGGTCGAGGGCGTGAGCGTCTGCCGCAAGTGCCACATCGATCAAGCCGAGAGCTGGGCCCAGACCTCGCACGCCAAGGCGTTCGAGTCGCTGAAGCCCAAGGTCAAGGCGGCGGCCAAACAAAAGGGCAAGCTCGATCCGGACAAGGACTACACGACCGATGCGGCCTGCATCGGCTGTCACACCACGGGCTTCGGCAAGCCGGGCGGTTTCTCGGCCGCGACTCCGGCGTCCGAGCACAAGAACCTCGCCGTCGTCGGCTGCGAGTCCTGCCATGGCGCCGGCAGCAAGTTCCGGGTCGAGCACGGCAACGCGGAAGAGCGGTGGAAGACGGGCAAGGGCGAGACCGCCCGCGACGTCCTGGTGAAGCTCGGCCAAAATTTCGACTACAAGACCGCCTGCGCGACTTGCCACCTCAACTACGAAGGCTCGGGCTTCGCCGGCGCGCACCCGCCCTTCAAGGTGTTCACGCCGGCGCTCGATCCCAAATACGCCTTCGACTACGACAAGGAGGTCCTCCGTTCGGGCCCCGGCACCGGCGTGCACGAGCATTTCAAGCTGAAGAACGTGTTCATGGGCGAGCCGGTCCCCGCCATCCGGGACCAGCTCCAAGCCGACGCCAAGGACCCCGACTGAGCGACGAGGATCATTTGACATGACGGAAACGTCGCGGTCCGCCATCGTGCGGAGCAGCATCTACGGAGAGCTGTCGCGCGGCTTCGCCTATCCGGGCGCCGAGTTGCTCGACGACATCGAGGCCGGCGACTTCGGCTTTGATCTGATCGATCTCGTCACCGATGTTCATCCCGATCTGATGGGAATGCTGGCGAGCGTGCGTCCCGACCTCGAGACGCGGCCCGCCGATCTCGTGGCGCTCGAGGGCGATTATCTGGCGACGTTCGAGGCCGGGCCGCGCAAGCCGCCGCTCTCCCTTTACGAAGGCAGCTACGTGACCGATCGCCCGCGCGCGGACCTTCTCTTGGAGATCGACGCCTTCTATCGGCATTTCGGGCTCGTGCCCGGTGAGGCGCCGCGCGACTTCGTCGACAACGTGACGGCGGAGCTCGAGTTCCTCCAGTTCCTGGTCGCGAAGGAGGCGCAGGCGGTCGAGCAGGCGCTCGACGCCGCTCCGTACCGGCGCGCGCAACACGATTTTCTCGACCGGCATCTCGTGCCGTTCCTGATCGCTATGGACGAGACGCCGGGCGAACGCACCGCGCCCTTCTATCGCGGGCTGGTCCGCTGCGCCCGCTGCTTCGCCGAGGCGGAGTCGGTCGCGGTGGCCCGCCGGCTCTCGGCGTCCGCCGCCTGACGGCCCGCACGATCTCCATGGAGTGATCATGTCGGAACCCCGGATCACCGTGCCGGCGCGCTCGTCCGCCAGCGGCCGGATGAAAGAGCGGCTCGCCTCGACCGGCGCCCGATGGGCGCTGGGAGGCCTCCTGGCCGCGGGATTCGTCGGCGGCGTGCTGTTCTGGGGCGCCTTCCACACCGCCGTGGAAGCGACCAACACGCTCGAGTTCTGCACCGGCTGTCACGTGATGCGGGACTTCGTCTACAAGGAATATGCGACGACCATCCACTATCAGAACCGCACCGGCGTGAAGGCGACCTGCTCGGACTGTCACGTGCCGAAGGAGTGGTTCCCGAAGATGATGCGCAAGGTGCAGGCCACCAACGAGCTGTGGCACTGGATGCTCGGCACCATCGACACCAAGGAGAAGTTCGAGACCAAGCGGCTGGAGCTCGCCACCCATGTGTGGGACCGGATGAAGCAGACGGATTCGCTCGAATGCCGCAACTGCCACACCCTCCAGTCGATGAACCCTGAGTTCCAGAAGCCGCGGGCCCGGAAGGTCCATATGGACGCCTTCGGGTCGGGCCAGACCTGCATCGACTGCCACAAGGGCATCGCCCACAACAGCCCGCGCGAACGCCTGACGACGGCCCAGATCGAAGCGCTCGAAAAGCCGAATCCGGCCTTCATCCGTCCGATCCCGCAGACCTTCGTCGACGGGCTGGCGCGGGTCACGGCGCGCGAGGAAGCGGAAGCCAAGGCGCGTGACGAGGCGGCGCGGGCCGCCGAGCAGGCGCTGCGGGCGCGCATCGAGGCGGAGCTGTCCCGCAAGGCAGCGGGGGACGCCGCCGGCGCGGCGTCGGTCGACACGTTCGGCGTCGATTGGGCCGCGGTGCCGGCCAAGACCGTGACGCTGTTCTACCCCGGCGTCAGCTCGTTCGAATGGATCCAGGTGGCACGCGATCACACCGGCGCCCGCGGCTTCCTGCGCACCGGTGAGCGGTGCAGCGAGTGCCACGGCAAGGAGGTCAAGGAGATCGGCAGCAAGCTCGTGTCCGGCGCCAAGAACGAGCCGACGCCGATCCCCGGCAAGCGGCCGTGGATCGACCTCTCGGTCCAGGCGGCGCAGGACGGCACCGATCTGTTTCTCCGCTTCGAGTGGAGCGACACGCCGCACGCGCCCGCGCCGTTTGTCGAGGGCGGCAAGATGGACCCGCAGCACGCCAGCAAGCTGTCGATGATGATCGCGGGACCGGCCGTCGCGCGCGGCGAGCAGGGCGGATGCTGGGTCACGTGCCATCACGACGTGCGCTCGATGCCGGACGCTGCCCGGGTCGATCCATCGGGTGCGCCGGGGCTCGTCGCCGATGCGCGCGACGCGGCCATCGCCCAGGGCCTCACCAAGTATCTGGCCGAGTCGCGCGAGCGGATCGACCTGCAGGGCAAGGACGGCCCGCGCGGGGGCGGCATCGCGGTGAAGTCGGCGTCCGACCTCGCGGCACTGCGCGCTGCCGGGACCCGGATGGAGCTCTTGCGCGTGCGCCCCGGGCGTCCGGCCGAATCCGGCAGTGTCCTGGCGCAGCGTCTGATGGAGGGGGGCGTTCCGATCGGCGGCAGCATCGCCCAGGTCGGCGACCGCTGGGTCGCGACGCTGCGACGGCCGCTGAAGCCGGCGGACTCCGGCGACATCGGCATCGTACCCGGCGCCGTCTACACGGTCGGCTTCGCCGTGCACGACGACTTCGCCGATGCGCGCTTTCATCACGTGTCGCTCGAGCTGCGGCTGGCCCTCGACGGGACCGCGTCGGAGCTGCCGATCACCTCGATCGCCCCGCCGCCGCGGCGATGAGGCGCGGCGAGCGCCGGAGGGTCTCATGCACGGAACGTTGGTTGCGATTGGCCGTTCGGGGACGCAGACGACGCCGGCGTCACCTGGACCGCTGGTCGATCCGTTCGGCCGCGCCATCACGTATCTGCGCGTCTCGGTGACGGACCGCTGCGATCTCCGCTGTGTCTACTGCATGTCCGAGCACATGACGTTCCTGCCGCGGGCGGACCTGCTCAGCCTGGAGGAGCTCGACCGGCTGTGCTCGGCCTTCGTGGCGCGCGGCACCCGCAAGCTGCGCATCACGGGCGGCGAGCCGCTCGTGCGGCGCGGGATCATGACGCTGTTCCGGGCGCTGTCGCGCCATCTCGCGACCGGCGCGCTCGACGAGCTGACCGTCACCACCAACGGCTCGCAGCTCGGCAAATATGCGGCCGAGCTTGCCGCCTGCGGGGTGCGCCGCATCAACGTCTCGCTCGACACGCTCGACCCGCAGACCTTCCGCGACATCACCCGCTGGGGCGATCTCGTCCAGGTGAAGGCCGGTATCTCGGCGGCGCAGCGGGCCGGCCTGAAGGTGAAGATCAACGCCGTCGCCCTGAAGGGCGTCAACGAGCACACGCTCGCCGACCTGATGGTGTGGGCGCACGGCGCGGGCATGGACCTCACGATCATCGAGGTGATGCCGCTCGGCGAGATCGGCGAGGACCGGCTCGACCAGTATCTGCCGCTGTCCGCCGTGCGGGCGCGGCTCGCCGAGCGCTTCACGCTGACAGAAACCGACTACCGCACCGGCGGCCCGGCCCGCTACGTGCGGGTCGCCGAGACCGGCGGCCGGCTCGGCTTCATCACGCCGCTCACCCACAATTTCTGCGAATCCTGCAACCGCGTCCGCCTCACCTGCACAGGTTCGCTCTACATGTGCCTCGGCCAGGAGGACGCGGCGGATCTGCGCGCCGTGCTGCGCGCCTCGCCCGACGACGCGCAGCTGCACGCGGCGCTCGACGAGGCGATCCACCGCAAGCCCAAGGGCCACGACTTCGTCATCGACCGCACCACCCGGCGCCCCGCCGTCGCCCGCCACATGAGCGTGACGGGAGGCTGAGCCAGGAGAATCGAGGATCGGCGGATCGTGCGCTAACGAAGGGTCGGCACCCGCAGCAGCATGTCCGAGCCGCCCGCGGAGCGGCCGGATATCGGCACGGGAAGCACAGCGGACCCGCGACGCAGAGCGAGGCCACCAATCACGAGGACCCCGACGCCGAGCATCACCTGGAGCGTGAGGGTCCAGTTCTCGACGCCTTCACCCGCCCAAGCCGCGAGGACCGGGATCTTCCGGAAGGCCTGCACCACCGCAGCGCTGGTGTTGAACCAAAGCGCGACCAGGGCCGCACCGACATAGACGAAGCGCCATGCCTGCTTGAGTTGCCCGACATAGAGCGCGACCAGCGCCGTGGTCAGCAGAATGATCGAAACCGCGCCGACGACGTGACGGATTCCGACCCCGTTCGCGGGATACAGGAACCCACTGGCGCTGGTCGCGAACGTGGTTGCCAGAAAGACGAAAGTCAGGCCCGGCATACGACGTCCGACCGACATCCCGGCCATTGCTACGATGCCCGAGAGCACTCCAGTGAGGCTGATCACCACGTGCAGATAGGTGAAGGTTTCCATCGGCAGGCCGACAATCATGCCGCTTCTCCCGATCGTTCGACGGGTGTCGTGGGGCCGCGCGTCCAGTTCTTCGCGATGTTCGTACGGGCGGGAAGCTTAGACTAGGCGATACGGGAGGTGAGCGGTCAATACCGAAAAATACGAGTCGACACCCACGTTCGTGTTTGTCGGTCCCATCTGACATGCACAACGGCGGAGCGGGAGCCGGTCACCTGGTGGTAGCCGACGCCGGAGAAGCCTCTGAACCGGGTGTTGGCGGGCGACGGCCTTGATCTAGCCGAACGCTTCCTCGCTCCCCTTGCGGATGCACTGGCTGGCCGCATAGCCGGCGTGGCGGGTTGTCCGCCCGTCAATGGCGGAGCGCCGGACGCTGGTGTTCTGCGCCACGTGCGGCGTCAACCGGCGTCGAACTCGCTCACGATAGGCACTTCGATGCAAGATCGCACCGAGTGCATACCGCGGCGTCGATCGATCGGGGATTCGTTCTGAACCTCAAGTCATGAGACGTGTGCGCGGGTTGCGAAATCGGCTGATTTTCGCGGTTTTCGCTATCGACCGCGGAGATGAGGCAGATCGGCGGGCGTGGTGGCGTTCAGGCTTGCTGGTTCGGCTCGGATGGCCATTACTATCCACATCGACATCGCCGCCGTGGCGGTGTCACGTCCGCCCGATTGGGTCAGGCGACGGTCGTGATGGCCATTGCCCGTTTCAGATTGTAGGCGATGGCGGTGAGGTGGATTAGGAGCGTCGCCTTGGCCATTCCGCGCCATCGCATGCGACGCAGTCCATAGCTGCGCTTCCACGTCCCGAAGATCTTCTCGATCCTTTGCCTGATCGGTGGATCGGCCGGTTCCAGGCGTCGAGCCGGGCGAGAGTCTCGGCCTCGTCGCGACCCCACATGCTGGTCGCAGCGATCCGTGGCGTGCCGCCCTTGGCGCGAACGACGTCACCGAAGTGGCGTCCTCTGTAGGCACTGTCGGCGAAGACTTCACCCGGATCGTCCGGCACGGCCGCGGGACCGGCTTTGCTGTCGGCGACATTGGCCGAGGTCACGGCGATCTGTTCGACGAGACTGTGATTGGAACGCAGTCGATAAGCGCCGCCAGCGCGTCGAGTGGCGACCGGCCGCGACTTGGTCCAGAACCGAATTGAAGCGTCTCCTGACCGATCCGTCGCCGTGACATCGCCCGCTCCCGATCCGCTCTGAAGATCAGCGAGTCAGCAATTCGATGCGTCGTCCAGAGCTATCCGCGCACAGGTCTCATCATCCCGTGTCGGCGTGGCGGACTGGGGACTACACTATGACGAGACCTACCAGTCAGACCGCATCAATGCAGCCTACGGTGACACGAAGGCCTCTTTTCCAACGCTTGGTTATCAATTCCCGCTCGTTCCGCGACGGCATGACTGCCACGGCCACTACACCACGGCACCGGCGGCCCACGAGGGCTGGCGCGCCGCGCAGCTCGCCGCCGCCGCGGCGGGGCGGCCCGCCCCGCCTTACCCGGAGATCACGGACGACGAGATCCGGGAGAGCATCGCGGCCGGCCAGCTCGCCATCCAGAAGCAGCGCGGCATCGACCTCACGCTGTTCTCGCCCAAGGCCTCCGCGATGGGGCATCATCTCGGCGACCACGCGACGAGCGCGGCGTGGACGCGGCACTGCAACGACCTGATCCGGCGAGTGTGCGGGCTGTTCCCGCGGAATTTCGTCGGCGTGGCGCAGCTCCCGCAGGCGGTCGACGCGGCACCGGCCGATTGCATCGCCGAGCTCGAACGTGGCGTGAAGGAGCTCGGCTTCGTCGGCTGCAACCTCAATCCGGATCCGTCCGGCGGCCACTGGCGCGGGCTGCCGATCACCGACCGCTCCTGGTATCCGCTGTTCGAGGCCATGGTGGCGCTCGACGTGCCGGCGATGATCCATGTCAGCGGCGCGTGCAATTGCAACTTCCACACCACCGGCTCGCACTACATCAACGGCGACACCACGGTGTTCATGCAGCTGGTCGAGGGAAACCTGTTCGCCGACTTCCCGACCCTGAAGCTGATCATTCCGCACGGCGGCGGCGCCGCGCCGTATCACTGGGGCCGCTATCGCGGGCTCGCCCAGCAGCTCGGCCGGCCGACGCTCGACCGGCATCTGATGAGCAACCTGTTCTTCGACACCTGCGTCTATCACCAGCCCGGCATCGACCTGCTGACCCGGGTGATCCCGGCCGACAACATCCTGTTCGCCACCGAGATGCTCGGCGCCGTGAAGGGCGCCGACCCGCAGACCGGCTTCAACTTCGACGACACCGGCCGCTATGTCGCGGCGGCGCCCACCCTGGACGATGCATCGCGCAAGAAGATCTTCGAGACGAACGCGCTGAAGGTCTACGGCCGCCTGGCGGCGCAGATCGCGCGGCAGACGACGTGAGCGCCATGGGCCCAGCGCTGCGTTCGCCGAGAGGCTGCCCGGCGAACTCTGCATACCAACGCGCACCCCCTCCCGGGCCACCATTGCGGTCTGCGAGGGAGGCCGTCACGCTCTCCCCCGCGACACAGCACCGGCCTCGACGCCGGGCGCCGACAAGAACGTCCTTGGGAGAGAAACGCATGCCAATCCAGATCCGGACCTGCGCCCAGGGCGCAGGCTTGGCGCTCGTGCTCGCGGGTGCCGCCGCGCTGTCGACCCCGCCGGCCGTCGCCCAGTCGGTCGTCGCCCAGTCGCCGGCGCCCGCACCGGCGGCCGCCCCGGCCGTGAAGCCCGGCGCCCTGCCCGGCGGCCGCATGGTGACGCAGGGCCAGGCGAAGGTGACGACCGAGAACCTCTACAAGTGCCCCGTGACGGTCTCCAACCATCGCGTCAGCGCGGTCGGCACCATCACGGCGACCGACGGCACCGTGATCACGATGCCGGCGCCCGTGCAGTACGGCAAAGGGCCGATCGCCGCCGATCTCTACAACGAGTGCACCCAGGTCACGCCGGCCAAGAGCGCCGACGTCGACGCCTCCAAGGTGCCGGTGGTCGAGATCGACCCGGACGGCGAGGTGATCACGGGCTACATCGTCGCCGACAACTATTTCGAGCTCTACGTGAACGGCAAGCTGGTCGGGATCGATCACACACCCTACACGCCGTTCAACTCTGCGATCGTGAAGTTCAAGGCGAAGAAGCCCTACACGATGGCGTTCCTGCTGGTCGACTGGGACGAGCAGCTCGGCCTCGGCATGGAGCTGTTCCAGGGCAATCCGCGCCATCCCGGCGACGGCGGCCTGATCGCCCGCTTCTCCGACGGCACCGTGACGGATTCGAGCTGGAAGGCGCAGACCTTCTACATCGCGCCGCTGAACACGCCCGACGAGGTGGTCGAGATCCGCAACGTGCACGACACGACCAAGCTCGGCCGCGTCCACCCGGTCGCCAAGAAGCCGCCCTGCGCCGATGCCTGCTATGCCGTTCACTACAAGATCCCGGACGGATGGCAGGGCAAGGCCTTCGACGACGCCCCATGGCCGCGCGCCTACGAGTACACCGACACGGATGTCGGCGTGAACGCGCTGCCGGCCTACACGCGCTATCCCGAGCTGTTCGACGGGGCACGCTGGATCTGGTCGTCGAACCTGGTGTTCGACAACGTGGTGATCGCCCGCAAGACGGTGCGTTGACGAAATCTCCGCGCGCCGTGGGACGTGTCCACGGCGCGCGGAGGCTCGACGTGATCAGGAAGGACACTGCATGCCGACGACGACGCCCGCTCGCCCCCGCGTGATCGCCATCGAGGAGCACTACTGGGACGCCGAGATGGCGGCACTGTTCACGGGATCCGAGGCGGCGCGCCCGGGGCCGCTCGCCGACAGCCTGCACGATCTCGCCGACGCCCGGATCGCCGCCATGGACGCGGCCGGCATCGACGTGCAGGTGCTCTCGCACGGCGCGCCGTCGGCCCAGAAGCTCGACGGTCCCGAGGCGGTCGCGCTCACCCGCCGGGTCAACGACCGCCTCGCCGCCGCGGTCGCGGCGCATCCGACCCGCTTCGCCGGCTTCGCGGCGCTGCCGACCACCGATCCGGCGGCCGCCGCCGACGAGCTTTCGCGCTGCGTCGAGACGCTCGGCTTCAAGGGCGCCATGCTGCACGGGATGGCGCACGGCCTGTTTCTCGACGATACGCGCTTCCGGCCCATCTACGCCCGCGCGGAAAAGCTCGGCGTACCGATCTACCTGCACCCGTCGCTGCCGCATCCGGCCGTCACGGCCGCCTATTACGACGACTACGCGGCCGACTTCCCGACCGTCGTGCGGCCCGCCTGGGGCTTCACGGTCGAGACCGCGACGACGGCGCTGCGACTGATCCTCTCGGGCGTGTTCGACCTGCATCCGGGCCTGCAGATCGTGCTCGGCCATCTCGGCGAGACGCTGCCGTTCCTCCTGTGGCGGATCGAGAGCACGCTGGCGCGGCCGGGACAGAAGCGCGTCGCCTTCCGCGAGATTCTGACACGGAACTTCTCGGTGACGACCTCCGGCTTCTTCTCGACGCCGGCGCTGATGTGCTGCGTGATGGAGCTCGGTATCGACCGGATTCTGTTCGCGGTCGACTGGCCGTTCGCCGACAACCGCGACGCGGTCGCCTGGATGGACGGCGTGCCGCTCGCCGCCGCCGACCGACAAAAAATCCTAGCCGGCAATGCCGAGCGACTGTTGCGGATGTGAGGCACAGTGACGCCGGCCGACCGGCCGCGAGCCGGTCAGGCAGCCGCCGGTCAGACGGACGGCCGCGTCACCAGGCGCCGACCCACTGGCCGACGTCGTAGACCGCCGCCGCCGTGACGCAGACGGCGAGGCCGCCCCAGACGAGCGCCAGCGCGATGGTCCGGTTGGCGCGGATCAGGGTGTCCTTCTCGACCATGTGATGGGCCATGGTGGCCTCCGCGGGTCGTCGACGACGGGAACTCGGGCGACGCGAGCTGGGTCGACAGAAGCTGGATCGACGAGATCTGGATCGACGAGAGCTGGCGACAATAAACAACGTAAACTGTCGATGAATGTTCCGGTGATCGAACCGGTTAGCGCGCCGGCCGGGCGCCCGCAATCCGCAGTTGCACGAGAATCTGCCTGCCAACGCCCCTTGTTCGGGCGCCGCGTCGCAGAACCCTCCGATGCTGAAAAATCAGCGCCTATACGTGCCCGTCGTCGGGGCCGTCGTCGTCCCGAACGGCCCGTAAGTCGGGAAGATCAGGTCGTGCGTCGCACCCGGCGTCGCGGTCGCGACGGGCGCCGGCGCCGGGCGATAGACGACGCGCGGCTTCGGCTTCTTGCGCGGCGCGGGCTTCCCGGCACGCTTCGATTTCGTGCCAGTCTTGGCGGCAGGCTTGTCGATCGGCTTGGCCACCGGCGTCGCGGCCTGGGCCGCGGCTGCGGCCGGCGCCACCACCGCCACGGCAGCGTCGGTGACCTCGGGCGCCGGCGGGGCGACGAGGGAGGGCGGCGCGGCCGGCGCCGCCGCAAAGCCGAGCGGCACCGGCTCCTCCATGGGCGCGGTCATGGCGGGGGCCGACGCGCGAACACCCGCCCCGAAGCCGAGCCGCTGGACCGTGTCGTCCGCCGTCGTCTCGACCGCGGCCACGGGACCGACCGCGACGCCCGGATCGCGCGGCGCCGGCTCGGGCGTCTCCGGAACCACGGCCCGGATCAGGTCGCCGAGGGGATCGGCGGAGCGGGGTGTGGCGACCTGACGGCCGCGATCGTCGGCGGCGACCAGCGGCAGCGGCGGCACGGCGGGCCCGTCGGCGGCGGTGCCGCTCGTCGTCGCCGTCGCGGCCGCGATCGCACCGACCCCGCCCGCACCGACCTCGCCTGCACCGACCTCGCCTGCACCGACCTCGCCTGCACCGTCGGCGTCCGACGCCGGCAGCGGGTTGGCGGCGAGCCGCAGCCGGTGCTGGGTCGCGTCGGTCGGGATCGCCGAGATCTGGAGAAGCGAGCGGCTCACGGTCGGCACCTCGCCGATGCGCGTCACCGCATCGGGATAGGCGACGAGACCGCGCGCCGCGACCATCAGCACGACGATCACGACCACGGTGGCGACCAGCATCAAACGAAACGTCGGAAGCATGACGACCCCGCCCACCGCCGTCCTGGCGCACCCTGTCCGCCCGTCCCGGTCGCGGATCGATTCGCGCAAGGCTAGCAGAACCGGATTCCCCCGTGAATCGTCTCCGGCGTGATCGCGCGGCGCGAACCGGCGGAGCGATGACTCGATTTTGGGCAATGGCTCGGGCAGCAGATGCGTAGCAGGCGCAAGCGCCCGGTCGGCCGCAGACACTGCCCATCCGCCGCGGGCTCCGCACGGTGCCGACGCACCACGGCGCCCGTTGTTCTCGCGTCCCGCCGCTGCTACGGTTCGCCGCCGTCCGGCCACGCCGAATCCGGCCCCGGGCCCGTAGCTCAATGGTCAGAGCCGGTGGCTCATAACCGCTTGGTTGCAGGTTCGAGTCCTGCCGGGCCCACCACCCAGTCGGTCTCGTGATCGCCGAGACAATAGGTGCAGCGACAAGGGCAGCGATCGTTGCAGCGATCGTTGCAGCGGTCCGTCACCGAGACGCGCAGACAGGAGATCCGGCGCCGAAGGCGTCGACGAGGTGCGGCGCCTCCCGTGGGAGACGCCGCCGCGACGCGGGTGAACTGGACCAGGCGAACCGGCGCGTCCGGGCCGTCGGCTCAGCGCGGGGTCACGCGCGGGCCGGTCGGCTCGGTTCCGGGCGGTGTCCGCGGGGCTGGTAGCGGCGTGATACCGCCGAGACCCTTGCGGTAGATGGCCCAGTACACGAACCCGACGAAGCCGGCGCCGCCGACGATGTTGCCCAGCGTCGCCGCGACGATGTTGTGCAGGATGCCGGACAACGTGATCAGCGAGGCGTCGACGCCCGCGGGGACGTGGCCGGTCATGGAGATCACCCAGGCGAGCGGCAGGAAGTACATGTTGGCGATGCAGTGCTCGAAGCCGGCGGCGACGAAGCAGGCGACCGGCAGCACCATGCCGGCCATCTTGTCGGACACGGAGCGGCCCGCATAGGCGAGCCACACGCCGAGGCAGACCAGCACGTTGCACAGGATGCCCTTGAAGAAGATCGTCACCATGTCGGGCTGGATCTTGCTCGCGGCGAGCTTGACGGCGGCGGTCGCGATGGCGCCGTTGTTCATGTCGGGATGGTGCGCCATGACGACCAGGAAGACGAGGCCGAGGGCGCCGACGAGATTGCCGAACCAGACGATCGCCCAGTTCTTGATCACCTCCGCGGTGCGGATCTGGCCGTTCCACCAGGCCATCACGATCAGGCAGTTGCCGGTGAACAGCTCGGCGCCGCCGATCATCACCAACGCGAGGCCGAGCGAGAACACGACGCCGCCGAGCACGCGCTGGATCGCGAAGCCGAGCGTCGGATCGGCGAGCACGATGGTGAAGAACATGCCCCCGAGCCCGATCGAGCCGCCGGCCACCATGGCCAGCATGAACTCGGGCAGGAACGGCATGCGCGCCTTCTTGACGCCGAGCTTCTCGACCTTGTCCTGGATTTCAGCGGGCGAATAGGCATCCGAACCGAAGAACTGGTTATCCGCTGCCATGACCGTCTCCTGGGTCGTCATCCGGTCGGCGGCGAGCCGAGGCGCTCGCGGCCGTCGCGTTTCGTCTCCGCGAAGGAGACGAAGGGGCCGTCGCCGTCTTCGGGTCCGAGGCGCGTGACGAGGCCCGTGCGGAGCCTGCAGGGGCGGTCGAGGCGGCGATCCGGGGCGTCGGATACTGTGTCGTCGGGCAGCATCTAGCAGAGCACCGGACAATCGGAGAACAACGGCGCCGGCATTGCCGACCTGCGCACGGCCGGTGCGCCTCCCGGTCGGCCAGGCGATGCGGATCGTCGACAATCCTCGGTCGCCGACGCGCCACCATACCACTTTCGCGCGATCCACGACGTCGCGAGCCGCACGAGCCCCGCCCGAGGGCCCGCAAGCCGAGCGTCGCCCCTGACGGGACGCAAGCCCCGCGGGCCGCGAGAACGTCTTTCCGTTCGGGAGCTTCGGGAAGAACAAACCGGTCGGGGCGGCACCGGAACCGATCACCATCTCGCTTTTTCCCGCGGGACCTTGAGTTCCGCCGGTCGTGCCGTCTCTCTTGAGCGCGAAAGCGGCGCTGCCGTGCAGGGTGCTGCCGGTGCTGCATCCGGCCCGACCGCCGCGACACGAGGACCAGCGATGGCGCGGTTTCGCTACTTTCCGGTGTCCTACGACGTCGCCGGCCGGAGCGTGGTGGTCGCCGGCGACGGAGAGGGCGCGCTTCAGAAGCTCCGTCTGTTGGTGCGGACCGAGGCACGGCTGGTGCTGAGTGCACCCGATCCGACGCCGGCGCTCGCGGCGTTCGTGATGGATCACGGCATCACTTGGGTGGCCGCGGCGGTCAGTGCCGCGATGCTGCGCGACGCCGCGCTGCTGTTCGTCGCGACGGGCGACGCGGACGAGGACGCCCGGCTCGCGGCGCTCGCGCGCGAGAGCGGCGTGCCCGTCAACGTCGTCGACCGCCCGCATCTGTGCGACTTCGCCACGCCCGCGATCGTCGACCGCGCGCCTGTCTCGATCGCCATCGCGACCGACGGCCACGCGCCGGTGCTGGCCCAGATGGTGCGGGCCAGAATCGAGGCGCTGCTGGAGCCCTCCTTCGGCCGCCTCGCCGCGCTCGCCGAAGCGCTGCGCGAGACCGTGCTGGACCGCCTGCCCGACAACGCGGCGCGCCGGCGTTTCTGGACGTCGATCTTTTCCGGCCGCGCGGCCGCAGCGGCCCTCGCGGGCGATAACGACCGCGCCCGCGTGATCGCGCTGAAGGCGCTCGCCGACGCCGAGGCGACGCCGGTCCCCGGCGGAAAGGTCTATCTGGTCGGCGCCGGGCCGGGGGCCGCGGATCTGATCACGTTGCGGGCGCATCGCCTGCTGACCGAGGCCGACGTGATCGTCCACGACGCGCTGGTGCCGGACGCCGTGGTCGCGCTGGGCCGGCGCGACGCGACACGCATCCCGGTCGGCAAGCACAGCGGGCCGGCGCCGGAGGCAGCGGATGTCGCTGCGCTCCTGATGCGCCTCGCCCGCGAGGGCCGCCGCGTCGTGCGTCTCGCGGACGGCGACCCCATGGTGCTCGGCCACGCCGGCGAGGAGACCGCGGCGCTACGCGCGGCCGGCATCGATCACGAGGTCATCCCCGGCGTCCCGTCGACGCTCGCACCCGCGGCTAACCACGCCGCCACCGGTCAAGCCGCACCGGCCGCCGCCTGAGGACCCTGCGATGTCGAAGCGCCCGAAGACGTTTCACCCGGTGGTCGCGACCGCCAACGACCTCTCGACCGGCACCGTGGTGTTCCGCGGCCGCGACGGCGCCTGGTCGCGCGACATCGCCGACGCCGAGATCGCCGCGACGCCGGATCAGGCCGAGGCGCTGCTCGCCCGCGCCCGCACCGACCAGGACGCCCGTCATCTGGTGGTCGACGTGGCTGCGATCGAGGTGGTGCGCGACGGCGCCTTCGTGCGGCCCGCGGCGCTGCGCGAGCTGATCCGGACCAGCGGGCCGACCATCGTGCTGCCGACCGACGGTCCGCAGGCCGGGGCGCCCGCCGCCGCGCCCCGCGCCCCCGGCGCCTGAACCGGAGGAGCCCGATGTATCGCTACGACGAGTTCGACCGCACATTCGTCGCCGAGCGGGTCGCGGAGTTTCGTGATCAGGTCGCGCGGCGACTCTCGGGTGCGCTGACCGAGGATCAGTTCAAGCCGCTGCGGCTGATGAACGGCGTGTACCTGCAGCTCCACGCCTACATGCTGCGCATCGCCATTCCCTACGGGACGCTCTCCTCGCGCCAGCTTCGGCTTCTCGCGACCATCGCGCGCGACCACGACCGCGGCTACGGCCATTTCACCACGCGGCAGAACCTGCAGTTCAACTGGATCGCCCTGAAGGAGGTGCCCGACATCCTGGAAAAGCTCGCGGGCGTCGAGATGCACGCGATCCAGACCTCGGGCAACTGCATCCGCAACGTCACGGCGGACCACTTCGCCGGCGCCGCGGCCGACGAGGTCGCCGACCCGCGCCCGTATGCCGAGATCCTGCGGCAGTGGTCGTCGCTGCATCCCGAGTTCACGTTCCTCCCGCGAAAGTTCAAGCTCGCCGTGACGGGCGCACCGCACGACCGTGCGGCGATCCAAACGCACGACATCGGCGTGCAGGTGACGCGCGACGCGCGCGGTGCGCTCGGCTTCGTCGTCCATGTCGGCGGCGGCCAGGGCCGCACCCCGATGATCGCGCGGACGCTACGCGACTTCCTGCCCGAGGAGGATCTGATCGCCTACTGCGAGGCGATCCTGCGGGTCTACAATCTGGAAGGGCGGCGCGACAACAAGTACAAGGCGCGCATCAAGATCCTGGTGCACGAGACCGGCGAGGCGGCGTTCAAGGAGGCCGTGGAGGCCGAGTTCGCGGCACTGAGGGGCAAGGCGCTGCGGCTGCCGACCGACGAGGTGGCGCGCATTCGTGATTACTTCGCCCCGCCCGCCTTCGCGGCACTGCCGGCCCGCTCCGCCGTGTTCGATCGTGCCGTCGCGAGCGACCCGGACTTCGCCCGCTTCGCCGCCCGCAACGTGCACGAGCACAAGGCGCCCGGCTACGCGATCGTGACGGTGTCGCTGAAGCCGGTCGGCGCGCCGCCCGGCGACGCGACGGCGGCCCAGATGGAGGCGGTCGCCGACATCGCCGCGCACCACTCCTTCGACGAGATCCGGGTGAGCCACGAGCAGAACCTGGTGCTGCCGCACGTCCGGCGCGACGATCTGCCGGCCGTGTTCGCCGCGCTGAAAGCCGCCGGGCTCGCGACGCCGAACGCCGGGCTCGTCACCGACATCATCTCGTGCCCCGGGCTCGACTATTGCGCGCTCGCCACCGCGCGCTCGATCCCAATCGCCGAGCGGATCTCGCAACGCTTCGCCGATCTCGACCGCCAGCGGGACATCGGCGACCTGAAGATCAAGATTTCCGGCTGCATCAACGCCTGCGGGCACCATCACGTCGGCCACATCGGCATCCTCGGGCTCGAGCGCAAGGGCGAGGAGTTCTATCAGATCACGCTCGGCGGCTCCGGCGATGAGACCTGCGCGATCGGCGAGATCGTCGGTCCGGGCTTCTCGTCGGCGACCATCGTCGACGCGATCGAGACCGTCGTCGACACCTATCTGGCCTTGCGCACCTCGCCGCAGGAGACGTTCCTCGCCGCCTATCGCCGCATCGGCGAGGCCCCGTTCCGGGAGGCGCTGTATGCCGCGGCGGGATGATCCAACTCCGGCGGAGGTCGGGGAAACGCTGTTCCCCCCACCCCCGGCGCGCTCCGCGCGCCAGAGCCCTCCCCGCCACGCGCTTCGCGCGCGGGGGGAGGGGAGCCGCAGCGCCTCGGCATCATCACGCAAGGAGGACAGGAGTGCTTCGGCATCGACACGCAATGAGAGCAGAAGCGTCTCGACTCCCCTCCCCCCATTCGCACTTGCGAATGGCGGGGAGGGCTTTGGTGCGCGGAGCGCGCCGGGGGTGGGGGGCAGCAGCGCCGCCGAAAGCCTCGCGGCCGCGTGGGCCAGTGCCACGCCCCAGGCGATCGTCCTAGCGGCGCTGGAAGAGTTCGCCGGCCGCATCGCGCTCGTCTAGTCCTTCGGCGCCGACGCGGCCGTGCTGCTGCATTTGGTCGCACAGGTCGATCCGGCGACGCCGGTGATCTTCGTCGACACGCTGAGGCTGTTTCCGGAGACGCTCGCCTACCGAGATGCGCTGGTGGCACGCCTCGGTCTCACGAACGTGCGCACGACCAGGCCCGACGCCGGCGAGACGGTGCGCCTCGATCCGGATCTCACCCTGGCTGGTCGTGATCCAGACGCCTGCTGCGGATTCAGAAAAGTCGCGCCGTTCGAGCAGGCCATCGCGCCTTTCGCGGCGTGGCTCAACGGCCGACGACGTGATCAGGGCCCGACACGCGCGGCCCTCCCGGCGGCCGAGTGGGACGGCACGCGCATGAAGATCAACCCGCTCGCCGCGTGGACAGCGGCCGACGCCGCCGCCTATCGCCGCGCCCACGGACTCCCGGTGCATCCGCTCGCGGCGCAGGGCTATCCGTCGATCGGCTGCGTGCCGTGCACGTCACGGGTCGATGCCGGAGAGGACGGCCGCGCCGGCCGTTGGCGCGGCTTCGACAAGACCGAGTGCGGCCTGCACACGCGGCGCGCCGGCGCCGCTCAAACGCATGGATCCTGATCATGCCGCTGTTCCGCCAAAACCGTCTCGTCGACGACTACTGGCGTTTTCCGGAGGACGACAGCCCGCTCCCGGCGACCGGCAAGATCGCATTGCCGAAGGCCCGGTACCTGGCCGAGCGCGGAACTCTGTCGCGGCGCGACGACGCGGTCGGCGTCGTGCTCACCGCCGGCGACACGCTCGAGGACATCGTCGTGGAGCTACCGCGGCTCGCCCTCGTCGTGATCAGGTTCCCGAAACACAGCGACGGCCGGCCCTACTCGCTCGCCCGCCTGCTGCGCGACCGCCACGGCTTCGCGGGTGAGATCCGCGCGACCGGCGACGTGCTGCGCGATCAGATCGTGCTGATGCTGCGCGCCGGCTTCGACGCCTTCGACGTCACCCATCCCGGCACGATCGAGGCGCTCCGAGACCAGCGGATCATCGCGGTCCGCCACCACTATCAGCCCGCCTCCGCCGAGACCTCCGAAACCAGGCCGGACGCGCGCCCGTGGCGGCGCGTCTCGACCGCGCTCTCCTGAGGATCGCCATGCGTGCCGCCGAAAGCCTCGCCGAACGCCCTCCCGAACCGCCCGCGGAGGAGCCGCCTCCGGCAACGGAGCCGCGCTCGCGCCTCTCGCCGCATCTGAGACGGCTGGAGGCCGAGGCGATCTTCATCATGCGCGAGGTGGCGGCCGAGCTCCGCAACCCGGTGATGCTCTACTCGGTCGGCAAGGACTCCTCGGTGATGCTGCACATCGCCCGCAAGGCGTTCTTCCCCGGCCGTCCGCCCTTCCCGCTCCTGCACATCGCCTCGGGCTGGGACTTTCGCGAGGTCGTGCTTCATCGCGACCGCATGGCGGCGAGCTACGGCCTCGATCTGCTGGTCCACACCAACGCCGAGGCGGCCGCCGCCGGTGTGAATCCGTTCGATTCCGAGACGGGCGAGTACTCGCGCCTGATGCTGACCGAGGCGCTCAAGGCCGCGCTCGACGCGCACGGATTCGACGCCGCCTTCGGCGGCGCGCGACGCGACGAGGAGAAGGCCCGCGCCAAGGAGCGCATCTTCTCGCACCGGCGCGGCCATGTCTGGGATCCGCGCCACCAGCGCCCCGAGCTTTGGAGACTGTTCAACACACGGCTCGCCCCGGGCGACTCGATGCGGGTGTTCCCGCTCTCCGACTGGACCGAGCTCGACGTGTGGGACTACATCCGGGCCGAGAGCATCCCGATCGTGCCGCTCTATCTCGCCGCCGAGCGCGGCGTGGTGGCGCGCGACGGCGCGCTCCTGGTCGTCGACGACGACCGGATGCGGTGGCGACCGGGCGAGCGGCCGGAGACGCGCCGGGTGCGGTTCCGCACGCTCGGGTGCTGGCCGCTGACCGGGGCGGTCGAGTCCGACGCGACCGACCTCGACGGCATCATCGCCGAGATCGTCGCCTCGCGGGTCTCCGAGCGCAACGGTCGGCTGGTCGACGGCGCCGTGCAGGCCTCGATGGAGGCCAAGAAGCGCGAGGGATACTTCTGATGCCGACCGTTCTCCGATCGATCGCGCCGGCCTCCGGGCTCGTCGTCGGCACCCCGGCTGCCGCAGCCGTGCCGGTGCGGGCGCGCGGCGCCCTGCGCTTCATCACCTGCGGCTCGGTCGACGACGGCAAGTCGACGCTGATCGGCCGCCTGCTGCACGAGGCACAGAGCGTGCTGGACGATCAGCTCGCCACCGTGACGCGCGACAGCCGCCGCTTCGGCACCACGGGCGAGGACGTCGATTTCGCGCTGCTGCTCGACGGGCTGGAGGCCGAGCGCGAGCAGGGCATCACCATCGACGTCGCCTACCGGTTCTTCTCGACGCCGCGCCGCGCCTTCGTGGTCGCCGACACGCCCGGGCACGCGCAATACACCCGCAACATGGCGACCGGCGCCTCGACATCGGATCTCGCCGTGCTGCTGGTCGATGCACGAAAGGGTCTTCTGGAGCAGACCCGCCGGCACGCGGCCATCGTGTCGCTGCTCGGCATTCGCCACGTCGTGCTCGCGATCAACAAGATGGATCTGGTCGGCTGGTCGCAGCTCCGCTTCGCCGAGCTGGTGGCGGTGTTCCGTGAGTTCGCGGCGCCGCTCGGCTTCCGCACCGTGACGCCGATCCCGCTGTCGGCGCGCTTCGGCGACAATGTCGTGCGGCCGAGCCCGAACGCCCCCTGGTTCGACGGCCCGCCGCTGCTCGATCATCTCGAGACGGTGCCGATCGCGGACGAGACCGAGGCCGATCTCCGCTTTCCCGTGCAGTGGGTGAGCCGGCTGCACCCGGACTTCCGCGGCGCCGCCGGGACGGTCGCCAGCGGCCGCGTCGCAGTCGGCGATCCGCTCGTCGTTGCCGCCTCGGGACGGGCGACGCGCGTCGCCCGCATCGTCACCATGGACGGCGACCGCGACGTCGCGACCGCGGGCGACGCCGTGACGCTGACCTTCGCGGACGAGATCGACATCGGCCGCGGCGACGTGCTGGTGCCGCCGCGGGCGCGCCCGGCGGTGACGCGACGTTTCTCGGCCGATCTGGTGTGGATGACCGACGAGGAGATCGAGGCTGGCCGGAGCTTTCGCCTGAAGATCGGGACCGCGACGGTCGCGGCCACGGTCACGCGCATCGCCGACCGGCTCGATCTGGAAAACCTCGGCCGGGTGCCGGCCGATCGCCTCGCCCTCAACGCCATCGGCCGCGTCCACATCGAGACCGCCGTGCCAGTGGCGATCGATCCTTATGCCGAGAACCGCTCGACCGGCGCCTTCATCCTGATCGACCGCGCGACGCACGCGACCGCCGCGGCCGGCCTGGTGGCGGGACCGCTCGGCGCCGCGCGCGACGTGCACGTCCATGCGGGCACCGTGCAGCCGTCGCTGCGCGCCTTCGTCAAGGCGCAGCGGCCGCTCGCCGTGTGGCTCACCGGCCTGCCCGGCTCCGGCAAGTCGACCATCGCGGATCTGGTGGAGCGCCGCCTCGTCGCGCTCGGCCATCACACAATGCTGCTCGACGGCGACAATGTCCGCCAGGGCCTCAATGTCGATCTCGGCTTCGACGCCGCGTCGCGGGCCGAGAACGTGCGCCGCGTCGGCGAGGTGGCGAAGCTGATGACCGAGGCCGGGCTGATCGTGCTGGTGTCGCTGGTGTCGCCGTTCCGCGCCGACCGGGACAAGGTGGCGGCGCTGTTTCCGCCCGACCGCTTCCTCGAGGTGTTCGTCGACGCGCCCCCGGAGACCTGCCGGGCCCGCGATCCCAAGGGCCTCTATGCCAAGGCCGACGCCGGTCGGATCGTCGACTTCACCGGCCGCGACCAGCCCTACGAGCCGCCGCTCGCCCCCGCCCTGGTGCTGCCGACCGACGCGATCGCACCCGAGATCGCGGCCGAGCGTCTCGTCCAGGCGATCCTCGATCGCGGCCGCCCGCAGCCGGCGAGCGCGCTCGACGGCGCGCAGCTGTGAGGTCACGTCCGGGCACGGCAGCGCGCCGTGCCCGGACACGAGCCCGAGGAGCAACGTCTCTCCCGATCGGCCGGCAGCTCTCAGAACACCGGCACGGCTTCGATGCGTAGGCTGACGGCGGGTGCGGAGGCAGGCGGGCGCGCCGCGGCGAGGTGACGGTGCAAGTCGGCGGCGATGTCGTCGAGCGACGCACCGGGGCGCGGGCCCGCGAAGGAGGCGAGGCGCGGATCGGCGCTCTCCAGCCAGTCGAGGCACCACCGGGCGCCGTCGTGCCGCAGCGTGCCCTGCAGGTCGCCGTTCCACGAGATCATCCAGATCCCGAGCGTCCAGTCGTTCACGAAGCCGACCGACAGGGATCTGAACCTGCGGCCCAGCCCAGTGAGGCCGCGCGCGATGCGGCTCGGAACATCGAGGAGGTGAAGGCTGCGGCTCGCGATCATGTCGCGCAGCATGCGGGGCGAACACCCGCGCGACAACGCGAACGCCTTCGTTATTTGCTGCGCCGGCGGAGAAGACGCACGCTGCATGCGCGGCCGGGGGAGAACACGTCACGCGCGGCGGCGACGACGCGCTTCCATCCGACGCCGGCGAAGAACGGCTCGTCCGCCTACGCAAGGGCTCGCCCCGGCCGACGAGCGCCGCGGCTCGGAGCGATGCGCCGTCCCGTGCGGCGGCCGGAACCGACGGACGGGGCCGCCGATTGTCGGTTCGCAGGACGGAGACCCGCATGAGCATCCCGGTCGAGGCCACCCCGAACGCCACTCCCCCGGACGAGACAACCCATGCCGGCTACGTGATCGCGCCGTTCGAGCGGGCCCCCGGGCTGTGGCGCGCCGTCGTGCGGCGGGCGGACGCTGCGGCCGCGACGACGGCGAGCGCCGATCTCGACGCCTTCACGACCTCGGCCGACGCGCCGTCGCGCGACGATGCCGTCGGGCTCGCGAAGGCCGCGATCGACGCCGGGATGGCATGCTGAACGGCCCTGCCGCGCCGGCCTGGCGGGCCGTGCAAAATCCGCCTGAAACGCCGCGATCTCGCCCGCTATCTGACTGATTATTCATCGAATATTTTGGTTCGCGAGACGAACCTGAACGCTCCCGGCACGCCCCAATGGTCGAAGCCCCTGCAAGACACGCCGTCTCCGGGGCGAGTGCCCGAAACCCCGACCAGAGGAGCGTGCCATGACACTCTCGAAGACCTCCGCCCTGAAGACCGTCCTGATCGCCGGCGCCCTCGCCGCCACTGCCTCGGCCGCGATGGCCGGCCCGATCGACGACCGCCAGGCCCGCCAGGGCCAGCGCATCTTCCAGGGCGTGCAGAGCGGCCAGCTCACCTATGGCGAGACTGCCCGGCTCCTGCAGCGGCAGCAGCAGATCCAGGCGATGAAGCTGCAGGCCCGCTCCGACGGCTTCGTCGACCCGTGGGAGCGCGCCCGGATCAACGCCGCGCAGAACTGGCAGTCGCTGAACATCTGGGTGAAGAAGCACAACTGATCACGTCCGCGCCCACGCCGCAGGTCGGCGGCCCGCACCGGACCCGGGTGCGACTCGTGCCGGCCTGTCACCTTTCGGCACGAGAGCCTGTCGGGACCGGCATCGCGGTCCCGGCCCGGCCCGGCGCACAGGCGCCGGCCAGGAACGCCACCACGGCGGCTGCGTGCGGCCCGAGGGCATCGCGCAGGTCGTGGTCGCCGTCGATCGCGAGGAGGGTCGCAAGCGGCGCCGCGGCGACGAGCCGCTCGGCATCGGCGAACCGCACCGTCGCGTCGTGCCGGCCGTGCACGACGAGCACCGGACAGCCGACGCGGCGGATCGTCTCCACCGGCGCGATGTCCGCGAAGCGTGCCCCGATGGTGTGCTCCACGTGACGCAGCACGTACCAGCCGAGGCCCGGATAGGGGATGCGGACCCGCGCCAGCCAGACCCGCATCAGCTCACCCGGATGGGCGAAGGCCGAGACGCTGACCACGGCCGCGACGGCGGGATCCCGGCAGGCGGCGAGCAGCGCCGCGCCGGCCCCGACCGAGTGGCCGATCAGCGCGATGCGGGCCGGATCGATCCCGGCTTTGGCGCGCAGAAAGCCGAGGCCGGCCGCGATGTCCTCGGCGAAGCGCGGCATCGAGGCGAAGTCCTCGTCGTCGCTGCGGCCGTGGCACCGCGCGTCGAGGAGCAGCACGGCGAAGCCGGCGGCGCGCAGCGGCGCGACCACGGGCAGCATCATGGCGGCGTTGGAGCCCCAGCCGTGCATCACCAGCACGGCCGGATGGAGCGGGGACAGGGCCGCGTCGGGCAGCGCGCCGGCCGTTGTGTCAGGCGCCGCGTCGGGCGTCACCAGCCAGGCGAACAGGCGCTTTTCGCGCGGGCCTTCGATCGAGAGCTCCCGTACGCAGTCCACCGGCAGGCCGAGATCGAGCGGCCCGCAGTCGTGCGCCACCCGCGGCGCCCGCAAGCCCCGCAGCAGCGCCCGGTGGAGGATCCAGCGCAGCCCGAGGACGCCGCAAGCCGCCGCGGCAAGGCCGATCAGGAGGGGGCCGAACGGGATGGTCACGTTCTTCTCACCTCCGCAGGAACGCTCGCCCCCCTACCCCGCCCCCTTCAGCCAACGGCCGATGCGGGCGACCGCCTCGATCATGTCGGCTTGCGAGCGGGCGTAGGAGAAGCGCACCCAACGGTGGCCTTCGGCGGGATCGAAGTCGAGGCCCGGGGTCGCGGCGACGCCGGCCTCCTCCAGCAGCGCGCGGGCGAAGGCGTGGCTGTCCGGCGTGAAGGCGGAGACGTCGGCATAGAGATAGAACGCGCCGTCGACCGGCAGGAAGCGGTCGAGGCCGCAGGCCGGCAGGCCGGTCGTGAGGATCTCGCGATTGCGCGCATAGCCGGCCTTGACGGCCTCCATCTCGGCGCGCCCGTCGAACGCCGCCTCGGCCGCCACCTGCGACAGCGTCGGCACCGAGATGGCGAGGTTCTGGTGGAGCCGCTCCATCGGCCGCACCAGCGCGTCGGGCGCGACGATCCAGCCGACCCGCCAGCCGGTCATGCAGAAGTATTTCGAGAACGAGTTGATCACCACGGTCTTGCGCGACGTCGTCAACGCCGTCGTCGCCGGGAAGGCGTAGTCGAGCCCGTGATAGATCTCGTCCGAGATCACCGCGATGCCGGCGTCCTCGGCCGTCGCGACAAGGCGCGCCAGCGCATCGGACGTCATCATCGTGCCGGTCGGGTTCGCCGGCGAGGCGATCAGCACGGCCTTGAGCGGTGCCTCGCGATGGGCGGCGAGCAGCGCCTCCGTGGTCATCGCATACCGCGCCTCCGGCCCGGTGCGGATCAGCACCGGCACGCAGCCGAGCGCGGTGAGGATGTGACGATAGGGCGGATAGGCCGGCACCGAGAGCGCCACCCGGTCACCCGGCTCCAGCAGGGCCAGGAAGGCGAGCACGAAGGCGGCCGACGAGCCGGTGGTCACCAGCACGCTCGCAGGATCGACGGCCTCGCCGTAGGTCTCAACGTAATGGCGGGCGATGCGGACGCGCAGGCTCGGGATACCGAGGCTCTCGGTATAGCCGAGCGCGGCGCCGCTGCCGGACAGCGCCGCGCGGGCGGCGGCGAGCGCGGTCGAGGGGGCCGGGGCCTCCGGCTGGCCGACCTCCATATGGACCACGTGGCGGCCGGCCTGCTCCAGGCGGGCGGCCGCGGACATCACGTCCATGACCATGAAGGGGGGAACGTCGCTGCGCGCCGACGGCAGGCACAGGCGGGCGCGGTCGGATGTCATGAAAAGCCTCGGACGATTTCGGCGAATCGCATACGACGGCGGCGCGGCGGCGGCCTCGGATGCGATGTCTGATGGGCCGTGGCGGCACGGCCGGTGGCGCCGCGCTGTTGCCGCATTCTGCAGGTTGTTGGGCGCGACCGGGTCGCGTCACGGCCCGTTGTGGATCGCCCGACCACCCGCGTATCCTGACGGTGGCGGCCAAGCACCGGTTCGAATGAGCGCAGCGAGCGACCCTGTCAAGCGCCGGCCCGGGTCCGAGCGCCGGCTGATCCTGCGGGCGCCCCGCGCCGTCGCGGTGGCGGTCGCCTGCGCGATCGCCGCGACGACGATCCCGACCCCGGCGGCGGCGCAGCGCATGCCGCTGATCCGCGACGCCGAGATCGAGCAGGTGCTGCGCGACTACACGCGGCCGATCCTCAAGGCGGCCGGGCTCACCCAGCAGAACATCAAGGTCATCATCATCAACGACCGCGCCTTCAACGCGTTCGTGATGGACGGCCGCCGCATCTTCGTGAACGCCGGCGCCCTGATGGACTCGCAGACGCCGAACCAGATCATCGGCGTCCTGGCGCACGAGACCGGCCACATCGCCGGCGGCCATCTCGCCAAGCTCCGCACCGAGCTCTCCAACGCCAGCACCATCGCCATCATCACGATGCTGCTCGGCCTCGGCGCGGTCGCGGCCGGCGCCCGCTCGAGCCAGGTCGGCGGCAACCCGGCCGCCGTGGCGATCGCCGCGCCGTCGGCGATGATCCAGCGCTCGCTGCTCGCCTACCAGCGCCAGCACGAGGAGCAGGCCGATCGGGCCGGCGTCAAGTTCCTCACCGAGACGGGCCAGTCGGCCCGCGGCATGGTCGAGACCTTCAAGCGCTTCTCCGACCAGCAGCTGTTCGCCGCGCAGGGCGCCGACCCCTACCTGATGTCGCATCCGATGCCCCGCGAGCGCATCGCCGCGCTCCAGGAGATCGGCCGCACCCAGTACTGGGACAAGAAGGATTCGCCCGAGCTGCAGCTCCGCCACGATATGATGCGGGCGAAGCTCTCCGGCTTCCTCGACCAGCCGGGCGTGGTGGCGCGCCGCTATCCGCTCTCCGACCAGAGCCTGCCGGCCCGCTACGCCCGCGCCATCTCGACCTACAAGCACAGCGACCTGCGCCAGGCGCTCGCCCAGATCGACGCGCTGATCCAGACGCAGCCCAACAATCCCTACTTCTACGAGCTGAAGGGCCAGGTGCTGCTCGAGTCGGGCCGCGCCGCCGAGGCCGTGGCGCCGCTGCGCCGCGCCGTCGCCGGTGCGCCGAACCCGCTGCTCATCCAGGTGATGCTCGCCCAGGCGCTGATCGCCACCAACGACAAGAAGGCGGCCGACGACGCCATCGCCTATCTGCGCCAGGCCCTCGTCGCCGATCCCGACATCGCCGACGGCTACGCCCAGCTCGCCAAGGCCTATGGCCAGAAGGGCGACATCGCCCAGGCCGACCTCGCCGCCGCCCAGGCCGCGATGGCCCGCGGCGACACCCGCACGGCTCGCCAGCTCGCCATCCGGGCCAAGGAGCGCCTGCCGGTCGGCTCGCCCGGCTGGGTCAAGGCCGACGACATCGCCAGCTTCCGCCCGCCCACCGAGGGCGCGCGCCGCCGATAACTCTCGAAAAGGATCTCCCGATGCCGCTCCGCCCCCTGCGTGCGCTCGCGATCGCCGCCGCTCTCCTGCCGGCGCTCGCCGCGCCGCTCGCCGCCCAAAACCTCTCGGCGCCGCAGCGCGGCGAGATCGAGCAGATCGTGCGCGACTATCTCTTGAAGAACCCGGAGCTTCTGCAGGAGGTCCTGGCCGAGCTGGAGAAGAAGCAGGCAGTGGCCGAGGCCGAGAAGGCCAAGCTCGCGGTCCAGAAGCACGCCGAGGCGCTGTTCAACTCGCAGCGCCACGTGGTGGTCGGCAATCCGCAGGGCGACGTCACGCTGGTCGAGTTCTTCGACTACAACTGCGGCTACTGCAAGCGTGCGCTCAACGACCTCCAGGGCCTGATGCAGGCCGACCCCAAGCTGCGCGTCGTGCTCAAGGAGTTCCCGGTGCTGGGCGAGGGCTCGATCGAGGCGGCCCGGGTCGCCGCCGCGGTGCGCCTGCAGGACAAGTCCGGCAAGAAGTACTTCGACTTCCACCAGCGCCTGATGAACGGCCGCGGCCAGGCCGACAAGGCGAAGGCGCTCGCCGCCGCCAAGGAGGCCGGCCTCGACCTCGCCCGCATCGAGCGCGACATGGGCAGCGACGAGGTGCGGGCGAGCCTGGAGGAGAGCCTGCGGCTCGCCGAGGCGCTCGGCCTCAACGGCACGCCGAGCTACGTGATCGGGTCCGGCGCGAACGCCGACGTCGTGGTCGGCGCGGTCGGCCGCGGCGCCCTGCAGCAGAAGATCAACCTCACCCGCTGCGGCCAGGCGACCTGCTGATCACGAAGGTACGCTGAACTTCGACCTCGGTCATTCCGGGGCGCGGGCGTAGAGCCGTAGGGTGGGCAAAGGCGCGACGTGCCGTGCTCACGCGGTGCGTCCCAGACATGCCTCGTGTCCCGGGCGCGGCGCATCGCGCCGTGACCCGGGACCCAGGGGCGATCAAACAAAGTGATTGCCGTGCGGCCATGGGCCCCGGCTCTGCGGCGCATCAGGCCTATGGCCTGACGCGCCTAGTCCGGGGCACGCGGATTCGGCGGCTCACCCCCGCGGGGCGGCGCGGCCGATGCTCGTGTAGGCGAAGCCCGCGGCCGCCATTTCGTCCGCCCGGTAGACGTTGCGCAGGTCGACCATCACGGGCTGCCGCATTGCGCTCTTGAGCCGCTCCAGGTCGAGGGCGCGGAACTGCTCCCACTCGGTGACGATGACGACCGCGTCGGCGCCCTGCGCGCACTCGTAGGCATTGGCGCAGAAGGTGACGAGGCCGTCGAGGTCGCGCTTCGCCTGCTCCATGCCGGCCGGATCGTAGGCCCGCACCTTGGCGCCCATGTCGTTGAACGCCGTCACCAGCGGGATCGACGGCGCGTCGCGCATGTCGTCGGTGTTCGGCTTGAAGGTGAGGCCGAGCACCGCGATCGTCTTGTCGCGCACCGACCCGCCGAGCGCCGCCGCGACCTTGCGGGCCATGGCGCGCTTCCTCTGGTCGTTGA
>NZ_JBEOMB010000031.1:0-976 GCF_046000175.1 Rhodoplanes sp. SY1 | reverse complement strand
GACATGCGCCTTGAACCCGTGCACGGCCGGCTTGCCGCGGCGCCCAACCCATCGCGCCTCGCCGTCTTGTTTGCTCGCCGACTCGATGATGGTCGCATCGACCAGCGTCCCGGTCTTCACCGTGATCGTCTTCGCGGCGAGTTGATCCGTGATCGTCGCGAATAGCGTTCGCTCCAGGCCATGTGTCGCGAGCGCCTTGCGGAACCGGACGAAGGCTGTTCGCTCCGGTGTGGGCTCACTGGCCGAAAACCCACAGAAGCGCCGGAACGAGGCGCGATCGTCCAGGGCCTCGGCGAGCTTGATGTCGGACAAGTCGTACCAGACCGCGATCAGCAGCGCCTTGAACAGGGCCAGCGGCGGCCACGCAGGCTCTCCCTTTGCTGCGCACGAGATCACGTCGAGGTCTCGCGCGATTGGAGCCCAGTCGATAAGCGCCGCCAGCGCGTCGAGTGACGACCGGCCGCGACTTGGTCCAGAACCGAATTGAAGCGTCTCCTGACCGATCCGCCGCCGTGACATCGCCCACTCCCGATCCGCTCTGCGGATCAGCGAGTCAGAAATTCGATGCGTCGTCCAGAGCTATCCGCGCACAGGTCTCATAAGATGGGCCGCATGTTGCGCCTCAGCCGAGGCTCCGCAACGTGGGGAAAGAAGACCGCTCACGGCTGAAGGGCAAGTGGCGCATCGTCGAGATGCCCGGCTTCGCGCTCGATCTCGCCGCGCCGGCCTATATCGCGCTCGACGGCCGAGGCGGCGGTGAGATCGTCTTCAACGCCTTCACGGCGACGCTCGATTGCACCATCGCGACCGATGCCGCCGACTTCGACTGGCACGGATCCGACGAGGGGGACGAGGTCCGTGGCGACGGCTTCGTCGAGCTCCAGCCCGACGGCTCCCTCGAAGGCGAGTTCGCCTACGATACCGGCGACGACTCCACCTTCAAGGCAATGCCAGAGTGAATTTCAACAGCCTGCTA
>NZ_JBEOMB010000030.1:0-13312 GCF_046000175.1 Rhodoplanes sp. SY1 | reverse complement strand
CGCGCCGCCTCGATGGTCGCGTTCAGCGCCAGCAGGTTGGTCTGCTCGGCGATGGCCGTGATCAGCTTCACGACGTCGCCGATGCGGCTGGCCGCCTGCGACAGCTCGCCGATGCGCGTGTCGGTCTTCTCCGCCTGCTTGACGGCCTCGTTGGCGATCCGGCTCGACTCCTGCACCTGACGGCTGATCTCGTGCACCGACGAGGACATCTCGTTGGTGGCGGAGGCGACCGACTGGACGTTGCTCGAGGCGGTCTCGGAGGCGGCGGCGACCCGGGTGGCGAGGCCCTGCGTCGTCTCGGCCGTGCGGGTGAGGGTGCCGGCGGCGGCCTCCAGCTCGGTCGAGGCGGACGACACCGTGTTGATGATCTCGCCCACCGCGGCCTCGAAGTTATTGGCCATCTTCTGCATGTCGGCCTTGCGGTCGGCGATGGCGCGCTGCTCGGCCTCCTTCTGCTCGCGCACCATGCGCTGCTTGTCGAGGCCGTTCTGCTTGAAGATCAGGGCCGCCTTGGCGATGTCGCCGACCTCGTCGCCGCGGTCCGCGCCGGCGATCTCGATCGAGTAGTCGTCCTTGGCGAGGGTCTGCAGGCTCGCCACCGACGCGCCGATCGGGCGGGCGATGCCGAACTGGCCGATGAAGAAGCCGAGCGCCAGCGCGCCGAGGATGCCGACCGAGGCCACCATGATGATGGTGTTGCGGCCGTTCGCGGCGGTCTGCTCGCCCAAGGTCTTGAGCTCCGCCACCTGCTTGGTGACGGCGTTGATGTATTCGCGGCCGCGATCCCGCGCCTTCTCCTGCGCCAGGCGGCTGGCGACGACCTCACGGTTGAGCTTCTCGAGGGTCTCGGCCGACGGCGGCAGCGACATGCCGCGCACGAAGGCGGTGGTCGCGTCGAGCTCCTTGAAATACGCGCCGCCGAGCGCCGTCATGTCGGCGATGTAGCGACGGTCCTCGTCGGTCGAGGCGAGCTTCTTGAGCTGCTCGAAGCGTTCGTCGAAGGTCTTGCGCTCGCGCTCGATCCGGCTCATCGAGTCCTGGATGATGTCGGGCCGCGGCGTCGCGTTCATGCGGTACTCGGCCCGGTTCATCGCCAGAATGTTGATGGCGAGCTGCGACGACAGCGTGTTCTTCACCCCGGCCACCTGGGCTTGCGTCGCGACATCGGACAGCGTCGCGAGGGCGTTGAGCGAGATGACGCTGATCACCACGGCGGCCACGCCGAGCAGCGCGATGACCGACAGGATCTTTGGAAGGATTCGGATTCTCGACAGGATGGACATCGGCAGCTCCAGGCAGGCGAGCGTGGATCCGCGCGCCGCCGGGCACGCGGGGATAGCGGTTCTCCGGGTGTGACGGAGACCGTGACGAAGGTTGCTTTCCTGGCTGCTCCGGGCACCTGGGCGGCGGGGCAGGGCACGCGGGCCGGCTCGTTTGGGCCGGCGGAGCAGACGACGGGGGTGCCAGTGTCCGCTCGTTACCATTCCTGCGCCAATACGATTAAAAATTTGTATTCCGGGCATGAGTGGATGATCACATCAGTATACAGCCCGGATCCCTGTTTCCAATACATAGGGATTAATCACGAATTCGCAGGCGGCCCGAACTCGTCATTTCGTACTAGTGACAATCGCTATCCCGAATGGATGAAGCCTACGCTCGATCTCGTCGTTCCATCGTGCGGACGCGTGTCCGGAAGGGCCGAGATCGAAGCCCGCCCGGGGCGCGGCCTGCATCGACGCTGCCCGTCACCCTGACATGATCGAGAGCGGTGCCGCCGGTACGGCGCTCCTGCTTTACGGGTTCGCTAAGAATCGCGCCGCGCGGGCAGGAGCTTTTTTCGGCTTCTCGTCTAGCCTGCGCAGCCATCGGCTCCTCATCGCAGATCGGATTCTTCGGCCATGCAGTCCAAGATCATCGGCACCACGCTGCCCGTCCTCGAGATCGCGCTCGACGCCGGCGACGCCGTCGTCGGCGTGCCCGACCAGCTTTCCTGGATGTCCGGCGACGTGACGCTCACGACCTCCATGGGCGGCGCCGGGGGCGGCGGCGTGTGGGGGCTGGTCAGCCGCGCCGTGTCGGGCGGCGGGCTGTTCACGACGCGGTTCGAGGCGGGCCGCGGCCCGGGGCTCGTCGCCTTCGCGGCGCATCTGCCGGGCGAGATCGTCGAGGTCGAGATCGGTCCCGACCGCCCCATGCTGGCGCACCGGCACGGCTTCGTCTGCGGCACCCCCGGCATCGAGATCACGACGGCGGCCCAGACCGCGCTCGGCGGCCTGTTCGGCGGCGAGGGTTTCGTGCTCCAGCGCGTCGCCGGCAGCGGCAAGGCGTGGATCGAGCTCGGCGGCGAGATCGTCGGCTACACGCTCGAGGCCGGCCGGCAGCTCCTCGTCCATCCGGGCCATGTCGGCATGTTCGAGGCGAGCGTCGGTTTCGAGATCACCACCATCAAGGGGGTGCGCAACGCGCTGTTCGGCGGCGACGGGCTCTTTCTCGCGCGCCTGGTCGGCCCCGGAAAGGTGTGGCTGCAGACGCTCACCACGGCCGGTCTCGCCCACGCGGTCGCCCCTTATCTGCCGGCCAAGCAGGGCTGAGCGGGCTTACGCGACCACCGACACACGACGACCCGAGGACTGTCGATGATGACGACGAGAACGATCGCGCTCGCTCTGTGCCTGGCGCCGACCTTGGCGTTCACGGCGCAGGCCGCCGGTGCCCTGCAAGGCGCCTGGCGCACCGACGGCGGCTGGCTCACCGAGCTGCGCACCCATCCGGACGGGGCCAAGGTGTGCTCCACCGGCAAGGCCGGCGAGACGCCGCACGGCTTCGGCTTCACGGTGGTGAGGAGCGGCGACGAGACCATCGTGATGGTGGTCGACCAGACCGCGCCGCCGGCGTCGGCGCCGGCGGCCGAGCCGGTCGTGCTCGCCTTCGATCAGGGTGGCCGGGTGGTCGGAAAAATCCCGGCCCGGGTCACCGGCCCGGCGGTCGCCTCGGCCGATCCGCGCGCCCCGGAGGCGTCGCGGCTGCTGCGCGCGCTCATCCCGGGGCCGGTGACCATCACGGCCGGCGACCGACGCTGGACTCTCGACCTCGCCGGCCTCCCCACGGCGCTCGCCGAGCTCGACCGCTGCCTCGAGCGGGCGAAGTGACCTGCCACGGCTGGCCGGCGCATGCCCTTGGTGAGCCGGTCTCGCGGTTCACGACCGCGTGCCCCGGACACCGCGTGCCCCGGACAAGGCATGGCGGGCCACAGGCCCGGCGTGCCGCAGATCCGGGGCCCAGGGGCCACGGGCGAGGACCTTTTCCATTCGCCCTGGGTCCCGGTTCACGGCGCGTCGCGCCGTGCCCGGGACACGAGGCCTCGTCGTGGGGCGTGGCGTTGGAGTGCTCGCGGGACCGATGAAGCTTCACGCCACCGCCGGCCACAGCCAGGCGGCGCCGCGCACGCCGCTCGAGTCGCCGTGGCGGTTCTTCACGATCGCGGTGTCGAGCCGGTCGGTGAAGGCGTAGGCCTCCACCCGCTGCGGCAGCGCGGCGTAGAGCGCGTCGATGTTGGAAAGACCGCCGCCCAGCACGATCACGTCGGGGTCGATCACGTCGACCACCACGGCGAGCCCGCGCGCCAGCCGGTCGAGATAATCCTCGACGCATGCTTGCGCGACCGGGTCGCCCGCCGCCGCGGCGGCGACGATCTCGTTCGGCGTCGCCGTCCGTCCGCTCACGCGGAGGAAATCACGGGCGAAGCCGGGACCGGACAGAAAGGTCTCCAGGCAGCCCCGGCGGCCGCAATAGCAGGCGGGGCCGGGCCGCTCGTCGTCGCGCGGCCAGGGCAGCGGCGCGTGCCCCCACTCGCCGGCGATGCCGTTGCGGCCCGTGACGACACGGCCGTCGACCACGACACCGCCGCCCACCCCGGTGCCGAGGATGACGCCGAAGACCACGTGCGCGCCGGCGGCGGCGCCGTCGGTCGCCTCCGACACGGCGAAGCAGTTGGCGTCGTTCTCCAGCCGCACCGCGCGCCCGAGCGTGTCGGCGAGATCGCGATCGAGCGGCCTGCCGTTGAGGACGGTGCTGTTGGAGTTTTTCAAGAGCCCGGTCGCCGGCGAGATCGCGCCCGGGGTCGCGATGCCGACGGTGCCGCGTGCGCCGAGCGCCGCCTCGGCCGCAGCCACGAGGCCCGCGATCGCCGCGAGCGTGCCGGCATAGTCGCCGGCCGGCGTCGGCACGCGCCGGCGGAACAGCGCGGCGCCGTCGTCGCCGAGCGCGACCGCTTCGATCTTGGTGCCGCCGAGATCGATCCCGATCCGCATGCCGTCCCCGCGTCCGCCTCACGGAGCAGCGATGCCATCATGGCACCGAAGGCGCAACGGCGACAAAGGCGGCCGGGCGGGCTCGGCGACCGATTCAGCTCATGCGCTGGCGCAGCGCGCTGGCGATCTCGCCGGCGCCCAGCATGGTGCCGTCGTCGCCCTCGATCAGCAGCACGGCGTGGCCGGTGCGGCTCATATGGGCGGCCCAGCCGATCGCCTCGTCCATGCTGGCGGCATCCTTGTGGAGAAGCTTGTCCCGCTCCAGCGGCGAGATGTCGTCCGCGCCGGCCGGCGCGCTGTAGACCCGATACATGCTGCCCTCCTTCGCTGATGGATCGAACGCCGGAAGCCAACCAGAACCGCGCCGCGACCGGTTGACCGAGATCAAGTCGCACGGGCCGATCGCCGTGACCCGTCACCGCAGCCCGGTGATGCGGCCGTGCAACGGTCGCCGGCCGGTCGTCCGCCGTTCGGGGTGCAAAGCTTGACCGCGACGGAGGTTCCGCCATCCTTCGCCGAAACGGCGCGAGGGGGACGGGATGCGCGCGATCGGACGAGGGGTCGGGGCTTCGGCCCGGCGGCGGACGCTGGCGGCCGTCGTCGCGACAATGATCGGGGCGATGGTCGGGGCGGGCGCGCCCGGCGCCGCAATGGCCGGCGAGATCGATGCGGGCGCCACCGCCTTCCTGCAGACCGTGTCGCTGCCGATGCCGGCGGTCAGCCGTGTCATCTTCTGCCACGGCTTCGGCTGTGCCTTCCGCACCGAGATCGGCCTCGGTCCGGGCGACCGCGCCCAGATGGCCAGCCTGATGGCGGCCGGGCGGGCCTCGCCGGCGGCCGAGCGCGCCGCCATCGCCAAGACCGAGGTGTGGTTCGAGAAGCGCGTCGCTCCGCTCACCGGCACGGCGAAGGCGAAGGCGCGGGCCGGCGGCCTCGGCCACGCCAACGACCGCACCCAGTTCGACTGCATCGACGCGACCGTCAACACCACGTCGCTGCTGATCGTGCTGCAGGAGCTCGGCCTGATGAAGCACCACCGGGTCGGCGAGCCGATCTCGCGCCTGCTCACCGGCGGCGGGCCGCACTACACGGCGGTGATCACCGAGATCAAGTCGGGCGCCGAATGGACCGTCGACCCGTGGACCCACAATCACGGCGAGCTGCCCGACGTGTGGCCGGTCGCGAGGTGGAAGGCCGGCGGGTAGGGACCGGACCTCTGCCCGCGTGCCCCGGACAAGGCGTAGCGCAACGCGCTGCGCCGCAGAGCCGGGGCCCAAGGGCGGCTCGGCAAGTCCTCACCTGATCGCCCCTGGGTCCCGGGTCCCGGCGCGTCGCGCCGCGCCCGGGACACGAGGCTCTGGAACGCTCGAACCTCACCTCACCAGCTGCCGATAGATCGCCGGCAGGGCCGCCGGCAGCTTGCCGATGTCGCCGACGATGGCGTAGCCGCCGCGGCCGAACAGCGTCGGGAAGTACGACTGCGCCGTCGCGTCGATGGTCACGCCGAACACCGTGAGGCCGGTCCGGCGCGCCTCCTGCACGGCCTTGCGCGTGTCCTCGACGGCGAAACGGCCCTCGTAATGATCGACGTCGTTCGGCTTGCCGTCGGTCAGCACCAGCAGCAGCTTCTTGCGGCTCGGCTCCTGGCCGAGCTGCTTCGCGGCGTGGCGCACCGCCGCGCCGATGCGGGTGTAGTAGCCGGGCTTGAGCGCGCCGATGCGCCGCTCGACCCGGGCGCTCATCGGCTCGGAGAAGTCCTTCACGGTGTCGACCCGGACCCAGCTGCGCTTGCGCGACGTGAAGGTGAGGATGCTGTGGCGGTCCCCGCAGGCGGCGAGCCCGTGCGCCAGCACCAAGAGCGCCTCCTTCTCCACATCGAGGACACGCCGGCCGTCGACCCAGGCGTCGGTCGACAGCGACACGTCGACCAGCAGCGTCACGGCGAGATCATGACCCTGCGGCCGGACCGCGAGGTGAATGCGGTCGGAGCCGGCGCCGCCGGCGCGCAGATCGCAGCGGGCCCGCACCAACGCATCGAGATCGAGATCGGGGCCGTCCTGTTGGGCGCGTAAGACTTCGTGGCGCGGGCGCAGCGCCTCGAACTGCTTGCGCACACGCCGCACGTGCTGTCGTGCGGTCTCGTCGGGCGCCCACTGCTCGCCGTCCTCGGCGGCGGGGCCGGCCAGCACCCGGCAGTGATCCGGCCAGTAGGATTGCCTGCGAAAATCCCACTCCGGATAGGTGAGATCGGCGCTGAGCCGCGAGCCGTCGACGGCATCGGGCGGCAGGTCGAGATCGAACTTCAGCTTGGTCGCCGGCTTGCCGCTGCGCTGGCCGACGGTCAGCTCCTCCAGCTCGTCGGCCGCTTTCTGGGCGTCCTCGTCCTCGCTCTCGTCCTCGGGTCGCGCGACATTGACCATCTCGGCCATCGCGAGAATCTTCTCGAAGCGATTGAGCGCGAACGGGTCGCGCGGCTTCGTCTCGTCCTCCTGCAGGCGCGTGGCGAAACGCTTCCTGGTCTCGGGCGCGGTTGCTGCCGCGGCGGCGCCGGCCGGGTCGTCGGCGGCGTCGCGGACCGCGCCGGGCGGGCGTGTCCAAGCGTCGCCCCATAGCGGGCAGGGCATCAGCGGCTGATAGCCGACCGGCCCGTGCGGCGGCAGCGGCCCCTCCTCGACGACGGCGGCCCACAGGCGATCGCGGGGCGGATCGACGGCGCCGAGCAGCGTCAGCACGATCGCCTCCATGTCCTGCTCGGTGCGGGGCAGCGGCCGGGCCGGCCGCGCCGCCGCGGTGGCGCGGCACAGGACGTGATAAGGTCCGGCGAGGCCGGGAAACGTCTGCAGCACCATCTGCACGGTGGCGTGGGCACGGCGCAGCAGCAGCAGGTCGCGGCGCAGGAGATCCGGCTCGTCCACGGTGTCGAGCGGCACCACGGCGAACCACGCGGCGAGCCAGCGGTAGAGCGCGATGTTGAGATAGTGATCGGGATAGAGTGCGATGCGCTCGGGCAGGAACAGGGTCGCGGCGTCGCGCCCCGGATGCTCCAGCCGTTCCTCGCCCAGCCCGATGCGCTGCCGCCACCCGAGCCGGTGACCGAATCTTCGCGCGCTCGCGCCGGCGAGCTGCACGCCCGGCTCGCCGCCGAGCCCGCGGAACATCACGGCGAGCGGCGATCGCAGGTCGGTGAGCGTCGCGGCGTGCTCCGGATGACTCGGCCAGCTCGCGACGCCGCCGACGAGGCGATGCCAGGCGCGGCCGACCGTCTCTTCCAGTTCGAGAAAGTCGAGCATGACGTCTCACTTTGCATATCACTTCATCCTGAGGTGCCCGGCGAAGCCGGGCCTCGAAGGATGTGGCCCGAGGCAGTGCAGTTACCGCGTGGCGACGCCTCGGCCTCGTCCTTCGAGGCTCGGCCTTCGGCCGAGCACCTCAGGATGAGGGAGGAGTCAGAGGCGGCACCTCACCCCACCACGGCCTTCGCCACCTCGACCAGGGCGGCGCGGACGTCGGGCTCGTCGGTGAGCGGCTCGATCATGGCGGCGAGCACGGCCTCACCGGCCGGCAGGCCGGACGCCATTAGGCCGGCCGCGTAGACGACCAGGCGGGTCGAGACGCCTTCCTCGAGATCGTGCCCCTTCAAGGCCCGCAGCCGCCCGGCGAGCGCCACCAGCGGACGCACGCGCTCCGGCGAAAGGCCGCTCTCCGCGGCGACCACCGCGATCTCCTGCTCGGGCGGAAGAAAGTCGAACTCGATCGCGACGAAGCGCTGGCGCGTCGACGGCTTCAGCGCCTTGAGCAGGCTCTGGTAGCCGGGATTGTAGGAGACCACGAGCATGAAGCTCTGCGGTGCCGAAAGCTCCTCTCCGGTGCGCTCCAGCGGCAGAATCCGGCGGTCGTCGGTGAGCGGATGCAGCACCACGGCGACGTCCTTGCGTGCCTCGACGATCTCGTCGAGATAGCAGACGCCGCCCTCGCGCACCGCGCGGGTGAGCGGGCCGTCGGTCCACACCGTATCGCCGCCCTTCAGCAGATAGCGTCCGGTGAGGTCTGCGGCCGAAAGGTCGTCGTGACAGGCGACCGTGTGGAGCGGCAGGCCGAGGCGCGCCGCCATGTGGGCGACGAAGCGCGTCTTGCCGCAGCCCGTCGGGCCTTTCAGCAGAAGCGGCAGGCGCCGCCGCCAGGCGAGCTCGAACAGGGCGCATTCGTGGCCGGCGGGAGCGTAGAACGGGATCGCGGGCGATGCCGGACCCGACGACTCGACGGCATGGAGCAGGGGCTTCATGGGAATTCCTCCGAGGAGCGAGAAAGCGGCGGCCGCGGCTAGCAGCGCGGCCGCCGTCGGGCCTATTCGGCCGGCTGCAAGGCGCCGCGCAAGGCGGCCTGCGTCTCGCGTCCGGGCACCAGGATGGCCCACACGAACATCAGGGCCGAGATCACCACGACCACGCCGGAGCCGAGCCGCACCCAGTAGAACAGGGCGAGCTGATCCTGCACGTCCATGAAGCCCTGGCCGAGTACGCGCTGCAGATGCACCTGGACGACGCCCGCGAAGGTGAGAGCGAACGTCATCGTCATCATGGCGGCGCACATCAGCCAGCAGCTCGCCATCGAGAGCGCCTGGTTGTAGGGCGCGCGGCCTTTGAGCTGCGGGAACGCGTAGGCCATCATGGCGAGGTTGAGCATCACATAGGCGCCGAAGAAGGCGAGATGCCCGTGCGCTGCCGTCACCTGGGTGCCGTGCGTGTAGTAGTTGACCGAGGACAGCGTGTGCAGGAAGCCCCACACGCCGGCACCGAGGAACGCCATCACCGAGCAGCCGACCGACCACAGCAGCGCGGCGCGGTTCGGATGCTTGCGGCCGGCCTTCCAGGTCATCTGCACCGTGAACAGCACCATGGTGAAGAACGGCGCCACCTCGAGCGTCGAGAACAGCGAGCCGATCCACTGCCAGTAGCCGGGCGCACCGATCCAGTAGTAGTGGTGGCCGGTGCCGAGGATGCCGGAGAACAGGGCGAGGCCGATGATCACGTAGAGCCACTTTTCGACCACCTCGCGGTCGATGCCGTTGAGCTTGATCATCAGGAAGGCCAGCACCGAGGCCATGATCAGCTCCCACACGCCCTCGACCCACAGATGCACGACGTACCACCAGTACATCTTGTCGACCGCCAGGTTCTTCGGATTGTAGAAGGAGAACAGGAAGAAGATGGCGAGACCCCAGAGGCCGAACAGCAGGATGTTGGTCACCACCGTCTTGCGGCCCTTGAGCGCCGTCATGGTGATGTTGAACAGGAACATCAGCACGATGACGACGATGCCGACCTTGATGGCGAAGGGCTGCTCGAGGAACTCGCGACCCTCGTGGACCTTGAACAGGTAGCCGACCACGGCGACGCCGGCCGCGACGAAGAACATCCAGAACTGGATCTTCGCGAGCAGCGGCGAGAACAGCTCGGTCTCGGTCTCCTCGGGCAGCAGGTAGTAGGTGCAGCCCATGAAGCCCATCAGCAGCCAGACGATCAACGCGTTGGTGTGGATCATCCGGACGATGTTGAAGGGCAGGAGCTCGGAGAGCGTGTTGGGCAGCACGTAGATGGTCGCGGCGACGACTCCGAACGTGATCTGGGCGATGAACAGCGCGAGCGCGCCGTAGAAGTACAAGAGCGCGACACGTTGGGATTTGTAGGTCATGGCGGGTCTCTGCTTTCTGAAGACAGGCAGCGCGCGCTGCCGACGCCGGTCGAAGTGAGCCGTCATCCTGAGGTGCTCGGGCCCGGCGGCGCCTTGCGCCGTGCGGGCGCGAGCCTCGAAGGATGCCGGCCCGGGAGTCTCGGGCCGTCGCCCTTCGAGGCCCGGCTGCGCCGGGCACCTCAGGGTGACGGGGAGAGGCCGTGTGGACGCCTCACCCCGCCTTGTTGGGCGGCCAGCTCTGGGTCTTGATGCGGCTCGTCCACTCCAGGAAGTCGGCGAGGTCGTTCAGCTCCTGGTCGGTGAGGTGGAACTGCGGCATCTGGCGGCGGCCCTCGGCGCCGGAGGGCTGCGACTGCATCCAGGCCTTCACCATCTCGCGGGCGGCGGCCGGATCCTCCTTGCCGCCCCAGCGGTCCCACACATTGCCGATCTCCGGGGCGTAGTAGGCGCCCTCGCCGAGCAGCGTGTGGCAGTTGATGCAGGAGTGCTTCTCCCACACGTGCTTGCCGCGGGCGACGCTCGGCGTCAGCGTCGCCGCGTCGGTCGAGACGTTGGCCATGTACCAGTGGGTATGGGCCGTCAGGCCGACGAAGATCGCGAAGAAGAAGGCCGATCCGCCGTAGAAGACGTTCCGGGCCGCGGATTTGGTGAGGCGTTCGGCCATCGCGGGTCCTTTCCGACCTGACTTGCGAGGTGCGCGCGAGACGTGCGGGCGAGAGGATCTGGAGACGGCGAAACCGTACCAGCGCCGGTCGGTCGTTCTTTGCCGAACGGCAAGCAACGCGGCGAATGGCCGGAACCGAGACGATGGGGGCTTCAGCGCAGCAGCGCCGCCGTCGCGGCGAGCCAGGCGACCGTCCCGACCAGCACGACCCAGCCGACGACGAGCCCGCGCCACACGGCCGGCGCGTCTCTCAGGCCGAGGAAGTCGAGCACGACGGTGCGGCCCTTCAGGATGGCGAGCGCGAGCACCAGCGCGGTCCCCGCGGCGCCGGTGGGCAGCACCATCGTGACGGCGAGGCTCGCGATCGCGAGGCCGATCAGCAGCGCGAGGGCGGCGTCCGGACCGGAGCGGGGCAGGGGAGGCACGTCAGCGCACCAGATAGACGACGGGGAAGATCATCAGCCAGACGAGGTCGATCATGTGCCAGAAGGCCGTCCCGGTCTCGACCGCGTCGGCCTCGGCCCTCGGCGCCACGACGGCGAGGATGACGATGCCGAGCCCGACATGCAGGAGATGGAATCCGGTGATCAGGACGTAGAGGGTCGCGAACGCGCTCGCCTCGGGATCGAGCCCGGCGCCGAACTCTCCGGCGTATTCGAGGAGCTTGATCACGATGAAGACGACCCCGAACGCCATCGCGCCGGCGAGCCGGCGGCGGGTCGCCGGGCGCGCGTCCGCCCGCGCCGCGCCGGCCGCGCGAGCCGCCAGCCAGCCGCTGACGATCAGCACCAGCGTGTTGACGAAGGCGAGGCGCGGATCGAGCAGCGCCTGGGTGGCGGCGGCCTCGGCGGGCCGGACGAGCCGGACCACCGCGACGCTCGTGATCAGGATGCCGAACACCGCGAGCTCGCTGAAGATCAGCACCCACATCATCGCGTGGCCGGGCAGGCCGTCGAGCACGCCCCAGCCGGACTCGGTCGTGTCGGTCTCGGCCGTCATCCCTGTCCTCCGGGCGATCCGCTCACGCTCGAGCGGTTTTCGCTGAAGTCGACCCACACTCCGTTCATTCCCGCGGAAGCGGGAATCCAGGGCGTCACGTGCGGCCCTGGGTCCCCGCCTTCGCGGGACGAGCGGAAACCGGGGCCGATTCATGACAACCGAAAGCTGCTCTAGGCGGCCGGGGAGGGGGCGTTCTTTGCGGGCCGGCAAACAGCGGCACGATCGGCGGCCTGCGGCCCGCCTGTTTGCGGCCCGGCAAGGTCGGCGACGGCGCCCGGGTGTAGGTCCGACGGTGACCGCGGTCGGCGCCCGGCCGCGAAAGCACCGGAGGAGACGCCATGACCGACGCCCAACTCGGCCTGATGGTCGCGACACCGATCATCATCGTGTTCGCGATCGCGCTGCGCCGGATGGGGGCGGTGCGCACCACCGGCGCCGTGGTCGCGGTCGCCGCCTCGGTCGTGATCGCGGCGGTGCTGTTCTTCACGCAGTGACGATCAGCGCTGCTCCAGCTCGGCGACCAGCGCCTTCATCTCCGCGATCTCGCGCATCTGCGACTCGATGATCTTGTCGGCGAGCTCGCGCACCCGCGGATCCGTGATGTTCGCCCGCGAGCTGGTGAGCACCGCGATCGAGTGGTGCGGGATCATCGCCTTCATGTAGGCGACGTCCTCGACGGTGGCCTGGCTGCGCAGCAGGACGAGGGCGGCGCCGAAGACCACGACGGCTCCGACCAGGATCGCGACATTCGCAATCCGGTTCGCGTACATCCCGAGCATGAAGGCGAGCATGATCACGGCCATGGCGGCGCCCATGTAGAGCGCCGCGAACGCCCGCGTCTCGCTGAAGAACACGTGGTCGAGCGCATAGGTGTTGAGATACATGAGGCCGAACATCACCACCGTGGAGGTGGCGATCATGGCCCCGAACCGCAGATAGGATCCCGTCATCGCGCTCTCCGTCGTCCACGGACGGCAACCGGCGGTCGGAGCGTTCGTTCCCGGGCACCTCCCGGTGCGCCGGGCAGGGTGGTTCGAGGCCCGCTCGCGGTCGACGGGCCGCCGTCCCCAGCGACCCGAAGCCTTCGAGATGCCAGAATTTGCCTCGCAACTGCGCCGGCGATAGGTAGTCGGCGCCGCCCGGGCGGGCGGCCGGCGCGGTGATTCGCGCGGTTGGATCGGCGGCGGGCGACGCTGCAATTAACGCGGGAAGCGAAAGGTTCGAGGGGATGCGACGGGTGCTGAGAACGATCGCGTGGGCCGGGCTCCTGGCCTGCGGGCTCGTCCCGACGGGTGCGACGGCACAGACCGACCTGACCGCCGGAAAATCGCCGGCCCAGATGTTCTCGTCGGATTGCTCGGCCTGCCACAAGTCGGCGTCCGGCCTGTCGCGCGGGCGCGATCCGTCGAGCGTCGCCCGCTTCCTGCGCGAGCACTACACGTCGAGCCCGGCCAATGCGGGCGCGCTCGCCGGCTATCTGGCCGGCGTCGGCGGCGCCGCGCCGGCCGATCCGCGTGGCCGCGGCCGCCAGACTCCGGGCCAGCAGGCGACCGGACAGGACGAGGGGCGTCCCGGCGATCCACGCGGCGGGCAGCAGGCCCCCCCGTCGCGTCAGCCGCGCCAGCCGGTCGCGGCCGCGGCGGAG